>JAKCEX010000014.1 GCA_023539395.1 Candidatus Geocrenenecus arthurdayi
GAATCTCATAGAGAGAATTGAAAGACAACCATTTATGGCTCAAGCTAAGAAGTATCTAGTAATGAATTTACCGAGACATCTTAAAGGTTTTATTAATCTACCAATAGACGTACTCAGAATGGTTAGGATGATGAAGAGTAAACAGAGTATCTTCTAGGAATGCTATTTATTTATTATTGAGAAGATACACAATATATTTGAGAATTCATGGTGTTGAAGCATCCTCTCATAGGATTAACAGATGAAGAAATGTCTAGTATGCTTCTAGAAATGGGTTTGAGAGGTATAGATGAATTGTTTAAGGACATACCTCAGAGACTATTTACTCGTGGAGAGCTAAAGTATTCTAAACCATTAACTGAATCTGAAGTAAAACAGGTTATCAAAAAGATAACTTCTAAAAACGTTGCTATGGGTGAAGTCAAGCTCTTCATAGGTGGTGGAGTATGGCCACACTTTGTACCATCTATTGTTAAAGAAATATTGAGGAGAAGCGAATTACTAACTTCTTACACTCCATATCAACCTGAAGCTTCACAAGGAATCCTTCAAGCACTCTTCGAGTATCAAAGTTTAATGGCTGAGCTCTTAGACATCGAGGTTGTTAATGCATCTATGTATGATTGGGCTACAGCTCTTGGAGAATCATTTAGAATGGCTAAGAGAGTGACGAGAAGGAACAGGATACTTTATCCCCACTACATATCTTATGAACGTCTAGAAGTAGCGAAGACTTATAGTGAGCCATCTAGCATCATACTCCAAGAATACTCTCAAGATAAAGTTGACGGCTCAGTAGATTTAGAAGATCTAAAAAGTAAGATGAACAGGGATGTTGCAGCAGTATACATAGAGTATCCATCGTATCTTGGTTTCATACCAATTAACATTAGAGAAGCTGGTGAGATAGCACATGATTATGGATCATTGTTTATTATTGGTGTCGATCCATCCATGCTAGGAATATTCGAGCCTCCAGGTAGGCTTGGAGCAGATATAGTTGTAGGTGAAGGTCAGCCTCTAGGTATACCAATGAGTTTTGGCGGTCCACTCCTTGGAATAATGGGTTGCAGAATGGATACTCAGCTTATACATCAGCTTCCAGGTCGTTTAATAGGTCTCACAGAAACTATGAGAGGTGAGAGAGCATATACTATGATTCTACAAGCTAGAGAACAGCATATTAAGAGGGAGAAGGCTACAAGCAACATATGTACCAATCAAGCATTATGCGCTGTGGCTGTAGCAGTATACCTAAGTCTATTAGGAAAGAATGGTATAATAGAATTAGGGAAGCAGATACTATCTAGGACTCGGTATCTAATAAGTAGGCTGTCTAGAATTGATAATCTTCAAGCTCCACTCTTTAAAGCCGTACACTTCAAAGAATTCACATATAGGGTGAGAGGAAAGAAAGCTGAGCGTATCTTAGCAGAACTTTATAAGAAGAAGATACTAGCTGGAATCAATATAGGCAGGTTTTATAGCGACCTACCTGAAGCTATCTTAACATGCGTTACAGAGATTCATTCTAAAAACGACCTAGACCTGTATGCTGAATCTCTAAGAGAGGTGGCGGAAGAATGAGTTATAGGCAAGCTAGATGGATTGAGCCAACTATTTTCGAGTTAAGTAGACCTGGAGCTATAGGGATAGATTTTCCTGAAATTGATGAAGTACTGCAGAGGGAATTGAAAGAAGCTTTAGATGAAATCCCTGAAGGATTAAAGCGGAGAGAACTATTCCTCCCCGAACTCTCTGAGCTTGAAGTAGTAAGACATTTTACTCGTCTAAGCCAAATGAATTTTTCCGTAAGTACTGGGATGTACCCGTTAGGTAGCTGTACAATGAAGTACAACCCAGTCATGAATGAAGAATTAGCTTATGATGAAAAGATACTGAACGTTCACCCACTACAACCATTGGAAACTATTCAAGGATGTCTAGAAATTATGTGGAGGCTTGAACAGATACTTAAAGAAATTACTGGTATGAGTAGATTCAGCTTACAGCCTGCTGCAGGTGCTCATGGAGAATTCTTAGGCTGCTTAATAATTAGAGCATACCATAGAGATAGAGGATTACATAACAAGAACATTATGATCATTCCTGACTCAGCTCATGGAACAAATCCTGCTAGTGCGACGATGGCAGGCTATCAAGTCAAAGTCGTAAAGAGTGATAAAGATGGATGTGTAGATATAAATGAACTGGAAGAGATAGTTGATGAGAAAGTTGCAGGAATAATGTTGACGAACCCGAATACGCTTGGGGTTTTTGAGAAGAACATAGATAAGATAGTTGAAATAATCCATGGAGTTGATGGTTTACTCTATTATGATGGAGCAAACCTGAATGCCCTATTAGGAAAAGTCAGACCAGGAGATATGGGGTTCGACATAGTCCACTTAAACCTACATAAAACCTTCTCAACACCCCATGGTGGAGGTGGCCCAGGCTCCGGACCAGTAGGAGTAGTTGATAAGCTTGTTGATTACCTTCCATCACCATTGGTTAATTATGATGAGTCAAAGGGGGTATTCTACCTAGATTATGAGAGACCTAAAGCTGTTGGAAAGATAAAAATGTTCTATGGAAATTTCAGTGTTCTAGTTAAAGCGTATGCATACTTATTGAGGATGGGTGGTGAAGGGTTGAAGAAGGTTGCTGAAGCAAGCGTCTTAGCTTCAAACTACCTACTCTACAAGGTTAAGAAGCTGAAGGGAGTAACATTACCATATGCTCCTGAATCACCTAGAAAACATGAATTCGTTGTTAGCTTATCTAAACTATACAGAGAAACAGGTGTAACCGCGAAAGATGTAGCAAAGAGACTCCTAGATTATGGTTTCCATGCTCCAACAATATACTTTCCACTAATTGTTGAGGAAGCATTCATGGTTGAACCTACAGAATCGGAGTCAAAGAGAGAACTAGATAACTTTTACAATGTTTTATCAAGAATAATAGAAGAAGCATATAGCGACCCTGAAAAAGTTAAATCAGCTCCACATAATACAGCAGTAGGAAGGATAAACGAAGTTAAAGCTTCTCATCCAAAAACGATGACTCCATCTTGGAGGGTATACATCAAGAGGGGAAATAAACCGTGAAGGAAGTCCATGTAGAAGACTGACTATAGACATGAGAGAAAAACCAACTGAAACTCCTGCTAGAGAATAAAAAATTTAGTGAGAAGAGCTGCCGTTTTAGCTAGATAGAATTCAATTCTAGCTTTTCTTATTCTGAAGTTAGCTCCACGGCCGAATTTAAACTCACGACAACGGGATTATGACCTCGTACTCTAACATTAAATCTTATATGCTGGATTCATCATCTTAAAAAGAGCGAGCAGCCTAACTACGATTCACTGTTAGACCTTTAAACAATAATTCTAGTTTCATAAAGAAGAAAATATTAAATACCTTGATAACAAAATCCATCAGTTAGATATAGTTCGGTATAACACGATTGGAGAGTGGTACCCTAATGCCTGGAAGATACATCATCCGTGACCCTCTCGCATTACATCGAGAAGGAGTAATGAAAAATAGAGGGTTAATAGCATGGAAGGACAACATATCTGTGGCAACATATATTTCCGATGTCGTTAAACCATGCCTAGGACCAAGAGGTATGTATAAACTAGTCTCGGATAAGTTTGGTGAAACTGCTTTTACAAATGACGGAGCAGTTATCTTGGAAAAGATGGAGTTGCATCATCCAGTAGCAAAAGTTTTAAGAGAGACAGCGAAAACGGTTGAGACGATAATTGGAGATGGGACTAAAACAACCATAATATTGATCGGAGAATTACTAAAGAGGGCTGAAAGACTAATAAGTCATAAAGTTAAGGTTGGCAAGATTATTGAAGGTTATCTGATCGCATATAATGTAGCTTTACAGCGTTTAAGAGAAATAAGCATACCTATAGATAGGTTGGATAACTCTGTTCTGAAGAAGCTCATTTTAACACTCTTCAGTAGTAGGAACTTGGATGAAGCAAACTTTTTAGCAGATCTATTGACAGAAGCGTTATCCTACACTCTTAAAAAAATCGATGGGAGAAATGTTTTAGACAAAGAGAGTATAAGAATAGTTAAGAAAGTAGGAAAGGATCTCAGAGAAAGCAGGGTTATTAGAGGCGCTGTAATAGACAAAAATATCGTTCATTTGTCAATGCCTAGAATTATAAGAGATGCTAAGATAGCCGTCCTTAACATGGCGTTAAAGATTGATGAGTTTAGACATCTCCAGCCTTACAAGTATGAAATAAACATTAGAGATCCCCTCCATTTAGAGCAATTTTTAGAAGAAGAGGAAGGCATTATTAGAGACATGGTTAACAAGATAATATCTGTTGGAGCAAATGTTGTAATCTGTAGAAAGAAGATAGGCAGGACCGCAAGCCAGCTGCTTGCTGAGGCAGGAATTATAGGCATAGGTAGACTCTTGAAAGAAGAAGATTTTAATGCTGTGGCAAGGCTCACGGGAGCAAACATAGTATCAGACTTAAATGACCTTAAAGAGGAGGATCTCGGAAGAGCATCAATAGTTAGAGAAGAAAAATTCGGAGACAAAAGCGCAGTAATAATTGAGGGATGTAACAATTTTGAGGGTGTTACCTTATTGCTAAGAGCGGGGCTAGAAGATTTACTTAACGAAGTTGAACATGCAATAAACGACGCAATAAGATACATAGTTTCACTATTAGAAGAGCCAGCTTACACGCCTGCGGGAGGGGCTGTAGAAGAAGCTTTAGCGATAGCTATTAGAAATGAATCTACTAAATATAGTGGTAAAGAACAAGTTGCAATGCATGCTTTCGCAAATGCGTTAGAGAGCATACCTAAGCTATTAATTAGTAATGCAGGATATAACCCTGCAGACATACTTCCAGAGTTAAGGTCTAAACATCTAAATGGAGAGTATTGCTATGGGATCGACCCGCATACTGGCAAGGTTGTCGACATGATTAGGAATAATGCTATAGAATCTTACAAGGCTAAAGAGCAGGTCTTGAAGACTTCGTTTGAAACTGCCACCCTGCTACTAAGGGTAGACGAAGTTGTAGATAGAAGATATGCTAAAAGACATGAAGGCGAATTGGGAGGACAATAAATCTGAGAGGTATTTTAAGATATTTTCATAAGAATTGTGTATAGTATGGGAAGATTAAACTAACGTATATAACCAACTTATGACTAGAGAGAATTGTATGGTGAAAACCTATGTGCTCTCAATATCTTATAGGTGTTGATATAGGCACTGCTGGAACTAAAACATCTATATTTGATTTGGAAGGAAACCAATTAGCAATAGCTTACGAGGAGTCTAAGCTATATTACCCAAGGGTTGGTTGGGTTGAACAAGAGCCAGGAGACTTCTATACCTCATCTATCAATACTATTAAACAAGTAATCAAGAAGTCTGGCGTAGATCCAAGAGACATTGCGTCTATCGCGTTTAGTGGCCAGATGGCTGGAATCTTAGCCATAGACAAGGATTGGAATCCTGTTATAAATTATGACTCATGGTTGGATATAAGATGCAGAGAATACATAGACTATATTAAACAGAACTATGAAGAACTACTGATCCAATTAACGGGGGCACCACCTACCGTAGACCATCTTCCCAAAATGATGTGGTGGAAGAATGAAAGACCCGAGATATTTGAAAAGATATGTAAATTTACTGTACCTGCAGTATATGTGGCAGGGAAATTTGCAGGGTTGAAAGGTGAAGAAGCTTTCTACGATTACACATACGTTACCTTTACAGGTTTATTCGATGTACATAAGATGAGGTATTCTGAAGAGCTTGCTGAAATATTTAAGCTTCCATTGGATAAGATGCCTAGAATTGTTAAGCCATGGGAAGTAGTAGGAGAACTAACTTCTGATGAAGCTTCGAAGATGGGATTAGTAAAAGGGATACCAATAGTTGCTGGAGCAGGAGATGGAATGGCATGTACTTTTGGTGCAGGTTTAACTCAGCCTGGCCTATGTCTAGATATTGCTGGTACGGCATCTGCATTCTACGTTTCTGTAGACAAAGTTGTGCCTGATACGAGGTACAAGACTCTACTTTATCTAAAATCTATCGTGCCTGAGCTATGGTGTGTAGGAGCCTACATTAATGGAGGAGGGTTATGTTTAAGATGGTTTAGAGATGAAGTTGCTAGAGAAGAGAAGAGAAAAGCTCAGGAACTAGGTTTAGATCCATATAAGATCTTAGATGAGCAAGCATCAAGGGTATCTCCAGGAAGCGAAGGTATATTCTTCGTTCCTCATTTAGGAGGTAGAGCGTACCCCTACAATCCTAGGATAAGAGGGATTTGGGTAGGATTCACTTGGAAACATACCATTGGGCACTTCTTCAGATCCATCCTTGAATCAATAGCTTTCGAATACAATCACTACCTAAAAATACTCAGAGAACTGTTAAAAGAAATTAGGGTAGATGAGGTAAGAGGGATCGGAGGCGGGAGTAAAAGTGAAGTATGGAATCAGATAAAAGCAGATATTTTAGGCATACCATACGTACTCCTCAATAGAGAGGAATATGCTGTTACCGCACTTGCAGCAATAGGCGGATACGGTGTAGGAGTGATAAAAGACTACGTTAAGGCAATAAATGATTGGGTTAAACCTGTTAAGAAGATCCAGCCAAACCCTGAAGTAAACGAGAAATATAAAAGATATTCAAACTTTTATGAAAAACTGATAAGTAGGCTAGACTACATACTTGAAGGACATGAACTACTAATAGACTAAAACCATAAACATATATGGAGATCCTGAATTCAACAAGGATTCAAAAATGCATCATAATGCTGCAAGATTAGCCTGAATAACTAGAAAAAGGCTTTTTCATAATCCTAAAATACCAAAAACAATAGAAGATTAAAATGGAATGGGTCAGAAGAAGCTTTATGGATATAATGGAAAAATCATTCGCATAAATTTATCAAAAGAAAAGATAACGTTTGAAGAAGTTCCAAGGGAGTGGTTAAAGAAATATCTAGGAGGCAGAGGATTAGCTGCAAGATACTACTATGAAGAAGTCAGCCCGTATACCTCTCCTCTCTCTCCAGAGAATAAGCTGATAATAATGACTGGACCATTAACAGGTACTAACGTATGGGGTTCTTCAAAAGCACACATAGCGACAAAATCCCCCCTAACAAATATCTACACCATATCTAACGCGGGCGGCCACTTCGGAGCATATATTAAAAAAGCTGGATACGATGGTATAATCATAGAAGGAAGGGCTAGCAGGCCATCGTATATTTCAATAATTGATGATGAAGTAAAGATAAATAAAGCTGAAGACTTATGGGGCTTAAAGATTAGTGATTCCCAGAAAGCCCTACTCGATAAACTTGGAAGTACTAATGGAACAATAGCTTGTATTGGACCAGCTGGGGAGAGACTCTCTAAAATTGCTAGTGTTCAAGTTGATTTTCCAGGTTTACGAAGAGGTGGATGCTTCGGTAGAGGAGGTATTGGAGCTGTTATGGGTTCAAAGAATCTTAAAGGAATATTAGTATCAGGCTCAAAGGAAGTTGAAATCGCAGAACCCGATAAATTATCAGAATACTTAAGGTCAAATGTTACTCTATTAAGAGAGACAACAAGCTACCATACTAAGTATGGTACAGCCCAATACATAGACTCACTTTATGAGCTTGGAGCCTACCCATTAATGAATTTTACTAAGACGAGAGTTGAGGAACATCTCATGGCTAAGCTTTCCTCTAAAGTCTTTAGAGAAGAGTTTGTAGTGAAAGACGTAGCATGCTATCGTTGCCCAATCGCATGTGGAAAGTATGCTAGACCAAATAATGAAGAATATAAAGACCTTAGAAGTAAACCAGAATATGAAACGATTTGGTCGTTTGGTCCTCACTGTGGCGTATTCGATTATAACTATATAGTAGCAGCCAACAATTTTGCAGATGATTATGGATTGGATGGAATATCTGCAGGGTATGTAATCGGCTTTTGTATGGAATTATATGAAAGGGGTATTCTATATAGAGAGAAGACTGGTGGACTGGAATTAAAGTTTGGAGATGGTGAGACATTGACAGAATTAACAATCTTAATCGGTGAAAGAAGAGGGTTCGGTGAGAAACTAGCGGATGGGGCGGTCAGAGCTGCCCAGTCAATTGGACACAACGCTGAATATTATGTGATGCACGTAAAAGGTATGGAGCTCACAGCATATGAGCCTAGAGCATTCTATGGTATGGGGCTCGCATACGCTACTTCATCTAGAGGTGCATGTCACAACGTCGGCGGATGGACTATTAGAGATGAATTACTTAAACCGAAAATTGATAGATATGCAGTTAAGGGTAAAGGATTACTTGTGAAAGGGATACAAGACGTAAGAGGATATGTTGACTCTCTAGGGTTATGCACTATACCTAGAAGAGCTCTAAACTTTACTGATACTCCTAAGCCGGAAGTTTTAAAATTTGTGACTGGAGTAGAACTTGATGAAGACTTGAACACTATTGGTGAAAGAGTCTACAATCTTGAAAGGATGATCTTGAATAGAGAAGGTATAAGAAGGAAAGATGATATGCTACCCAAGAGACTTATGATGGAACCGATTCCAGACGGCCCTGCAAAAGGTCACGTCCTATCCCCTGATATATTCAACACAATGTTAGACGAATACTACGCTGCTAGAAGGTGGAGTATGGACGGAGTGGTATCTGAAGATATAAAAGCTGCGTTAGACTTACCTTAGGTGGGTGAACATGTCTCAACCTCAAAGACCTGAAAAAGTGGTCGTAGATTTCAGGGGAGGAGTTATAAAACCCTATACACGGAAGAAAGAAGTCCGACTGAGCGAATTAAGAGAATACTTCTCAAATGTTGAAGAAGCGGAAAAAATATTGTTGAAAGGTAAAGATCCCCTCATCTATGAATACTATGAATACATTTATTCTGAAGCTGCAGGAAACCTGAATCTCGGGTTAACAATAATATATCCTGGAAAGATTGGTAAAGAATATTATATGACGAAGGGACATTTTCATGAAAGAGATGCAGCTGAGTTCTATTTCTGCCTAAAGGGGAGGGGCATGCTTCTTATGCAGAATAAAGATGGAGAAGTATCAGTGGTAGAGCTTGAACCCGGCTCGCTAGGGTATGTTCCACCCGGATGGGGTCATCGTACAATAAATACTGGAAGAGGTAAACTTGTCTTCTTCTTCGCTTATCCTTCAGATGCGGGCCACAACTATACGATAATTAAAGAAAGAGGTTTCGCCATGATAGTCGTAGAAGAAGCTAAAGCTCCCAAAGTTGTTCCTAATCCAAAATATCATAAAACTTAAAAGTCTATGCTTCCACGTTCTCTTACTCAGGGAGCCAAGACTATCTTTAATCCCTCTGCTTTAAGGCTTTTAGAGAATGCTTCAAGCCCATCTCTCAAGCTATACCTATGGGTTATCAGAGGCTTAACATCAACAAGCCCTGAAGCCACAAGCTCTAGGGTCTTCCTAAACTCTATCGGTGTCTGCATAGATGTTCCCAGCACTGTTACCTGCTTATAATGGATAATATTGGTGTTTATCGGCACCTCTTCAGAGCTGGATGGTAGACCTGCGAAGAAGTTTATTCTGCCACCCTTACGGATTATTCTTAAAGCATCTCTCTGCGCATGTGGAGAACCTACAGCAACTATTACTGCATCAACTCCATGACCATTTGTTAATTCTAGAATAGCTTTCTCGATATCTTCTTTTAGCGGATTAACCACATACTCTACGCCTAGACTCTTAGCTGTCTCTATCCTTCTATCATCTATCTCACTGAGTATTATCTTGGAGGCTCCAAAGGTTTTGGCGAGCATATAATGCATTAGACCTATAGGCCCCGCACCTATTATCGCTACAACATCTCCAGGCCGTATATTGAGTTTCAACTGCCCTCTTAAACAAGCAGCTAAAGGCTCTATTACTGATGCTTCTTCATAGCTTAGACCTTTCGGTATTTCCAGTACCCCGCCTACATAAAATGCTTGAGCAGGTATCTCGACATACTCAGCAAATGACCCATCAACATCTATGCCTATAGCATATCTGTTAGGGCATAATACATGCTCTCCCGATAGACAGTATTCACATTTACCATCGAATATATTCGGGTTTACTACAACTCTCTTACCAACGTAATCTCTGATAGCACCTTTTGCTTCAACAATATCTCCAGCGAATTCATGACCGAGAGTAATTGGAATTTTTGTTCTAGAGCCAGTCAAATATGCTTTAACATCTGTAGCACATATGGTAGTAGCTTTAACTTTAAGAATAGCGTTTGAATCTTTCAACAAAGGTTCAGGGGCATCTTCAAGTCTTAGATCCTCCTTACCGTATAATCTTAATGCTAACACTGCTGAATCCAGCAATAATATCTTCACATCCTAATTTAACTATTTTTCTATAACAAAAATAATAACTGAAGAGAACATCACGGTCTTATGTAAACAGACTTGACTTCCGTGAAGAATTCTAAGGCTTTCCTTCCCTGTTCTTTTAATCCAAAGCCTGACATCTTTATACCGCCAAAAGGCAAATGAGGCTCATTATAGTTTGTATGCATATTCACTAACGCCACTCCAACTTTTGCCTCTCTAATAAATTTAAAAGCTTTAGATAAATCATTCGTAAATATTGAAGCAGATAAGCCATACTTGCTATTATTTAATACGTCTAATGCTTGATCGAATGTTTCCACCGTTATCACTGAGAGTACGGGACCAAATATTTCTTCCTGAGCGATATCCATTTCGGGTGTTACTTCATCAAAGATTGTAGGTTGGATAAAGAACCCTCTATTATATTCTTCACCTGTTAGTCTTGAGCCTCCGATAATGAGTTTAGCTCCTTGTGCCTTGCCTAACTCAATATAATGTAGTATTGATTCCATTTGAGATTCACTTACAACAGGTCCAACATCAACATCTTCTCTGAGACCATTCCCTACTTTAATTTTCTTGACAAGCTCTAGAATTCTACCCATGACCTTATCTTTAACATTTTTTGTAATGATTAATCTACTTGTAGCGGTGCATTTCTGACCTGCAACCCCAAAGGTTGCGGAAAGGAATCCCTCCATAAACATGTTAAGGTCAGCATCGTCTAGTACAATACAAGCGTTTTTCCCACCCATCTCTAATTGAATCCTGGTAAGACGTGGGGATGCAATAGAAGCTATTCTTAACCCTACTTCAGTTGAGCCTGTAAATGTTATAGCTTTTATCCTCTCATCTTTAATCAATAGTTCCCCTGCCTCAGCACCGCTCCCAGTTACGCAATTTACTACACCTCTAGGTAGACCTGCTTTGTGTAGTATTTCTACGAGTCTTAATCCTATTATCGGCGTATAGCTTGCAGGTTTAAAGATGACTGTATTTCCAGCCATGAGAGCTGGGGCGATCTTCCAAACTGGAATTGATAAGGGATAATTCCATGGTGTGAGCACCAGAACTACACCTAATGGCTCCCTAGTATAGTATGTGACTAGGTCGCTCTTATCTGCCTCATCAAATTCTCCTATTAGTCTACCTGCTTCCCCTGCAAAGAACTCTAACATCCTTATCGATACATCTACTTCTTTCCTCGACTCACTTAGAGTCTTCCCTTGCTCAATCGTAATAAGCTTTGCTAATTCATCACGTTTGTCCCTCATTATTTGAGATGCTTTGAAGAGAATTAATGAACGCTCCGAGTAAGACTTTCTACTCCATACCTCAAAAGCTTTCTCAGCCGACTCCAGAGCATGTTTTACAGTATCTATGGATGCTCGCTTAATATACCCTATAACTTCGGATGTAGCTGGATTGATGTCTTTAAAAACGTGCTCACTTTCCAAGATTAGATTTTCTCCGTTTACGAAACTACCGTATAGAGGGATTTCCTGCTGCATGTCTAATGTATCGTGATTTAAGGATTTTAACGTTTCCTAGGTACAGTTTCTCGGGTAATTGTTACTTGACGTAGAAAGCTTTTAATATGCTATAGTATGTATACGTTTTCTATAGTGTAGTGACAGTTTTAGAATCATGGAGATTTGATGAAAATAGATTTTAGCTACTACATTCTTTATAGTAGCGGGGTTAAGAGAGTAAGTCTTATCACTAACAGTAGCCTCCAACTACTAGGACTTCGCCACTTATGTATGATGCTTCATCTGATGCAAGGAACAATATTGTATTCGCAACTTCTTCAGGCTTCCCAAGCCTGCCGAATAAGTATCTATCCATTTTACTCTCTAATTCTTTTTCGCTTCTATATGCTTTAAACATTTCAGTATCTATAGCTCTAGGGGCTACAGCATTAACTCTAATATTGTATGGCATTAGATCTTGTGCTAGAGATTTCGTGAATCCTATTAAGCCCGCTTTAGAAGTTGCGTAAGCTATTATCTTATCTCCTCCTCTTAATCCCAAGATAGATGCAACGTTAACTATGGCTCCTGATTTATTCTTAATCATGTATGGGACAACGTACTTGCAGCATAGGAATGCAGATCTAAGATTAACCTTCATAACCCTATCCCAGGTATCAATATCCGTTTCAAATATTGTTCCAATAGGCTGTATAGCTGCATTATTGACAAGAACATCTATAGTCCCATACTTTTCTATCACCGCATCAACCATACTTTTCACGTCCCCTACTTCTGAAACATCTGCTTCGATAAATAATGCAGACTCTTCTGATATTCTCTCATTAATGTATTTAGCTGTAGCTTCGCCTTCATCCTTAAGTATATCTACGATGACTGTTTTAGCGCCTTCTCTAGCGAAAATTATTGCAGTCGCTTTACCTATGCCTCTTGCAGCACCAGTTATAATGGCCACTTTATCCTTAAGCCTTCCCAACAAATATCCGAAAAAGTGCTTGACGCAGTATTATTTAATTATTACTAAATATTTATAAATACCGCTCTGAAGATGTGTAATTATTAACAACTCACCATATCTACTGCAAAGAGGAAAGTACGTAAAGAATATTAGTAAGACATTATGATTTAGCTTTAGGTGTCGGTATATGGGGTTATATGAAAGATATGAGGTTGTTGCGAAAGTTATAGAGGTAGGGCTCGTACCAATATTTTATCATGGAGATGTTGAAGTTGCTAAGAAAGTATGTACAGCTGTTGTAGAAGCAGGATCGAAATTGTTAGAGTTTACCAATAGAGGGCCAAGAGCATTCATGGTCTTTGCAGAACTTACTAAATGGCGTGATTCAGAAAAGCCTGACTTGATACTAGGTGCTGGAACAATAATAGACCCTGCTACTGCAGCTCTCTACATAAACCTAGGTGCAGACTTTATAGTTGGACCGAGCTTTAATCCAGAAGTTGCAAAGATTTGTAATAGGAGGCATGTAGCATATGTTCCTGGATGTAGCACTCCTACAGAGATAGCTTATGCGGAAGAACTTGGCGCAGATATATTTAAGATATTTCCAGCTGAGATACTTACACCTAAGTTCATAAAAAATCTTCTAGGACCATGCCCTTGGTTAAAGCTTATGCCTTCAGGCGGTCTAGAACCTAAGAAGGAGATTATTGAAGAATGGATCAGTGCTGGTGCTGTAGCATTAAATATGGGGACCTCTCTATTAAGACCGGATTTAATAAAAGCTGGAGATTATGAAACTCTTAAGAAACTCGTAGAGGAATGCTTAAAATATATCCGTGAAGCAAAAGCAAAAAAGCAGAAGTAGAGAGGTTATTCTTCATGAAGCCGAAGATACTTATTACATCACGTTCTTATGGAAGATACTATCCCGACCAGCTTGAAAGGTTAAGAAGCCTAGGAGAAACAGTGTATGCAGAGAATCCTCCGCTGAAAGAAGATAGATTGTCTCAGATAATTCAAGAATACGATGCTATAGTTGCTGGATTAGATGATTATACTTCGAAAGTCTTAGAGAAAGCTGAAAAATTAAAGATTCTTGCAAGATACGGTGTAGGAATAGATAATGTCGATTTAAAGAAGGCCACCGAGCTAGGGATCATCGTCACATACACACCTGGAGCTAACACCATAGCTGTCGCAGAGCACACTTTCGCATTAATACTTTCACTAATAAAGAATATACCAAGATTAAACGAAGCCGTAAAGAAAGGTGAATGGAGTGGGAGAAGAGAATTAAATAGAGAACTCTACGGAAAAGTCTTGGGGATAATAGGTTTAGGAAGCATCGGAAGAACTGTTGCTGTAATGGCTAAAGGGTTTGGAATGGAAGTCATTGCATACAGTCCTCATGTGAAGAAGGAAGAAGCCGACAAAATTGGTGTTAAATTGGTATCGCTTGAGGAATTACTACAGAAATCAGACATAGTTACCATACATACATCGTATTCTCCTGAGAAGTACCACTTGATTGGAGAAGAACAATTAAAGATGATGAAGAAAACAGCCTACATCATTAATACAGCACGGGGAGAACTAATAGATGAAAAAGCCCTTGTTAAAGCTTTAAGAAGTGGAGATATTGCGGGAGCTGCACTAGACGTATTTGAGCAGGAGCCTCCTACAGATAATGAATTACTCAAGTTAGAAAATGTTATTGTCACGCCACATAGTGCATCACATACTTGGGAGGCAGTAAGAAGAATGGGCGAGATGGTTACAGAAGATATAGAAGCGGTATTAAAAGGATTTAAGCCAAGAAACATTGCGAACCCAGAAGTACTACAGAGAACAAACTTGAGAGCAAGAATTACTTACGCTAATAAATAAGATTCCCCTGCTGGTTTTTGTGAGAATGGCTACTTCAAGTTTATTGTAACATTATACCTGCTACATAAAGTGTCTTTTGATTTATGTGATATATTCGATATGTTAGTTAGGGAATATGAAAAGGTCTGCCTAATTCTAGAAGCGTTTTCTCCTTACTTTTTCTAACTAGGAAAGAGATTTTTACCCTGACTATAAAACACATGGCGTATTCATGAGTCTGAGCTATAAAGACAGAAAGAATGAGATAGCCGGAAGTACGTATGAAGTTAATGCAGAATTTATACTGATCTGGACAGAGGCTATCGATAATTATGAGAACTCTCTAGAAGCCAATTTTTACTATCTATGGCAGCACAGTTTCAGATAAGGAATATATTTAAAGTCTATAGGTTTAAATGTTTCATATACAAATGCTATAGCCCTAATCTTTGGCTTTTTAGGCATAGTAGAAAAGTAGGGAAGTTAAGGTTCTAGCTGTCTTGAAGTATATGTTCCATGGAAACTAAAAGAAGATGTACAGTTTTTTAGGCATGACGTTGGAGCCCATAAGATTGTACAGGGTCAGGTTAGGAAGCTAACTGGTGAAGATTGCAGGCGAGCTGAAATATAGGAGATACATAGCTAGTAGGAGGTATCATGTTAATGGACTCCAGAGAGGCTTGGACTAAAATATAAGCGTGAGAGATTCGATGTGAAGAACAAGGTTGAAAGTTCATAATGTATCTTAAGAAGGAACTCCAGTCCTATATCATAAGCTAAGCGCTAGAGACTACATAAAAGAAGCCATGAACTTCAAACTATTCTTAAACTTATTCATGATCTATCAAAAAGCCGCAGGAACAAGAAGTAAGTTAAAAAATCATCCTGACGCCAACAAGAGAGATTATCTTTCAACGGCAACTATTGAGAAGAATTGGAGAATAAAATTCTTGAAGAGTTCCGAGCTTGGAAGAATGATAATGACAGCTTTAGAGAAAGGATCCGACATTAAACCATACATTGAAGGCAGAACTCTGTATCAAGAATTATTCATCTTCTTGGTGGGGTCTTACTATAGTCTTCAATCCTCTTCTATTCATGACGATGTCGAATGCTCTATCGATCTCTATTAATGGAACAATATTGGATATTAATGGTTTTACTCTAACTAATCCCTTCTCGATAAGTTTGAGAGAAGTTGTAAACTGTCTTACATTATGTTCTGAAGCTCCAATAATTGAGATCTCTGAGTAATGTATCCTGTTAGGGTTTATAGAGATTTTTTCTTCAGGGTATGTTCCAGAAAAAACAATTATTCTACTACTTTTTCCAACAATCCTTAGAGCAGATTCTAGAGCCTCGGTACCCTGAGTAGCAACAATTACAGCATCTACTCCATAGTTATCTGTTAATCTTGAAATCTCTTCATAGATATCTACTTCCTTAGAATTAAAAGTATAGTCTGCGCCTATTTTCTCGGAGATCTCAAGTCTATCATTATGATGTCCGATCATTACGACTTCCGCGCCTCTTAGTTTTGCAAGCTGTAAGTGGAGCATCCCTATAACGCCATCACCTATGATAGCTACAACCTCACCCATAGATATAGAGGCCCTCTCAATAGAATTAATGCAACTAGATAATGGTTCAACAAAACATGCTTCTTCAAAAGATATTTTTTCTGGAAGTTTTAGTAATGTAGGTCCGTAGGCAAGACCATATTCTGCGTACCCCCTAAGGTAATATCTCTTGTTTATGCAGTGGTGTGTTAGGTTTCTCCTACAATATCCACACGCTCCGCATGACGCTATATGGTCTACAACGACTCTATCATTAATTCGGATTTTCTCGACATCCTCACCTACTTCAATCACTACACCAGACCATTCATGTCCCGTTAAACCATAGCTTTCTTCACCATAAAAAGTATGTTTTCCATAACCTAAGAAGTATCTTATATCTGTTGGACACACTCCGCAAGCCATTATCTTGACTAATACTTCATTTCTCTCTGGTCTGGGTATAGGCCTTTCCTTCAAAACTAGATTCTTAGGTGAAATCAGATATGCTGCAAGCATATTCTTAGACATCATTCATATAGGAAAACTATGTTTAACATAAGTATTATTATCCTAACCGTGATCTCCGTCAACCAGGTAATACTGCTTGTTGAGCACGGTGAAAGAATAGGTTCTCCAGACCTTATCTAGAGGCTTAAAATTTATAAATAAGAGGGGCTGAGCTGACAATCACTACTAAGAAAAGAGTTCGACTTAAGGTTGAGAGATAGATTTCATTTGAATGCTAACATTGAACTCATCTTAAGACTCCGTATCTTAGGTATATGATTATTGATGTTATTGTTACTAAAACCTTTGTATGTTGATGCTGATGCTTTGAATATCTTATCCCATACTTCTTCATCTTGCCAGCGTTTAATCCTCCTCCAAGTAGTCTTATACAAGCAATACTTTGCAGGCATATCCATCTACCTACAGCCTGTGGTGAGGACGTAGAGTGTGCCGTTAATGAAAAACGAGGAGATTTTTCTTCTAAAGATATTATTTCATGATTTTTATTCTCCTTCTATCTATTGTTAAGATAGCCATTACTATAGCTATCACTCCAAAAACTATCATTCTAACGTTAAGGTCTATGGCAAGCATGCTTAATCCTGAGTCAAGCCATCTAATTATCAATACTCCTAATAGAGTTCTATGAACTCCACCTACACCTCCGGTTAAAGCTGTACCACCAACTACCACGCTTGCGAATAAGGGGATCATGTCTAGGACTCCAACCTGCATGTGTCCAGCTTGAATCTGGGAAGCATAGAGTATTCCTGAGAGCCCTGCAAATAGTGAGCAGACCATGAAGGTGAGTATCCTAACCATTTTTACATTTATACCTGCTAGGCGTGCTCCAACAAGATTCCCACCTACTGCATATATTGCTCTACCGAACGGTGTGACGAACGTTAAGAATATTGATATGAGCCATATAGCAATAGCCCAATAGAATATCGAGGGTAGACCTGCAATCATTGTTGTAGATAGAGCTCGGAAAGCAGGGTCAGTTATCATCCTTGTATACCCTCCAGAAATTACTTGAGCGGCTCCTTCTGCAATCATAGAAGTTGCCAAAGTTGCCATAAAAGATGGAATATTAAATCTTGCAAGTAGCAATCCATTAACGAATCCGAAAACTAAGCTTACAGCTAAGGCTGCCGGTATAGATAAGAAGCCTAACGATGGGTACAGGACTGCGAAGATCATAGCCGATAATTTTAGAACACTCGGAACTGAGAAATCAAATGAGCCCATGAGAATGACGAGAGTTAAACCGCATGCAGCTACTAAGAAGAAAGACATGCCATAGACTAGCGTGATTACACTATCCCAACTAGCTAAAAAGTAGGGGTTTGCGATTCTGAGACCTATCAATAGGAGGATTAAACCAGATACAGGTATTATCGTATTAAGATTTCTCTGGAGCCATTCACGTGACGGAATTGATTCCCTCATTCTTTACCTTCCCTCCTAAGCAATTAAGGCACCTTTAAGAGCCTTGGAAGCGATAACAACTGCTCCTAATAAAAGGGCTCCAATATATAGCTTGAGATGGTTTGGATCGACCCCTGGTAAAAGAAACAGGCCATTAAATATCAATACGTATACTAGGGCTCCAAGAAGTGTTCGATGTGGACCACCCATTCCTCCTGCTAATGGGGTTCCTCCTAGAACTATTGCTGCAAGACCTCTTACAAGCTCACTTGGATCAAAGTCTACTCTTGTTTGATTCCCTAAATGGACAAAGATAGCGATCGACCCTAGTCCAACTAAGAACCCACTAAACATGAATGCTAGGACCTTATATTTTTCAACATTTATGCCTGCTAGTTTTGCGCCTTCTTCATTTGATCCAATAGCGCAAAGATACGTTCCAAGCTTTGTGAAGAACATTAAGAAGATGGATATCGCTATTGTTGGGAGTGCGAGGAGAAATGGTGATGGAAGATACGGTATCGGTGACTCTCTTAAGAAATTGTAAGCCGGTACCGTGAGTGTCAAAACTCCAGATATGTTTCTTACATATGTTGTTAAGAATGCAAGTACGGCTGTCATTGCGAGAGTTAAGATGAAAGAAGGTATCTTAGCCTTGACATGTAATACTCCATTAAATAATCCTATGAGCAGCCCGAAGATCGGATATATGAATATTGATGCTAAACCAAGGTATGGGTATAGTAGCCATACTAATGCGCCTCCGAACATCCATATTCCCATGTACGAGACGTCAATAGATCCTAGGAGGATAACGAAAGTCGGGCCTACAGCTAGCATCGATGTAACAGCGAAATTCTTTAAAATGGCTATAAGATTACCTGATGAGAGGAATCTCTCAGGGACGATCGACGAGAATATTATTAATAGTCCGAGTATAGCCCATATCGCTGGATTTCCTCTAATCAATCTCCAAGCAGAGGTAAGTATTGGTAAAGTTACTGCCCCTCTTCTAAGGTTGCCACTCAAAGCTCCATCACCTTCTTAAACTCTTCATTTGTATACATCTTCTGTATCTTTCCATCTCTCATTAAAACTATTTTATCGCAGAGGATAGCATATTCTTTCGGGTCATCACTTACTAGAATCATTGATATACCATTCTTCTTCATCTCTAACAATACTTCGTAAATGTCTTCTCTAGCACCTACGTCGATACCTATAGTCGGGTCTTCTAAGATGAGTATTTTTGGACTTCTTTCAAGCCACTTACCAACAGATACCTTCTGCTTACTTCCTCCACTCAATGAATAACACTCTGTATCTACACTCGGAGCTTTAATTCTAAGCTTCTTAACTATCTTTTCTGCAAGAATTTTTTCAGCCTTAAAACTTATGACTGAAACGATCTTTAATGGACTTCTTACAATCTTCTCAAAATTAACTATAGAGACGTTCTTCTTTATAGGCCAATAAAGAAATAATTCTTTACCTGTCTCGCCTGAGAAATACCCGATGCCTCTGCGCAATCTTGAATGGGGCTCACCTTTTATGCTTATTTCCTTGTTATCTACAATTAATTTGCCGCTATCCGCTAAGAGCTCGCCATATAATGTTTTCGCTATTTCACTCTTGCCGCATCCCGCAGGTCCAAATAGTCCAATACATTCTCCTTCGCGTAAATCGAAAGTGATATCTTGATAATAACCTTTCTTTGTAAGGTTCCTGACAGATAAGATTATTGGTCTACCTTCAGCTTCAGCTCTTCCATATTCGTGGCCTCCATAAAGTTCATAGTATGAAACTCTGCCAACTATTTCTCTAAATAACTGCTCTTCAGAAACTTTTTCCACTGATAGATCGTGGTGTGCAACTAGCTTTCCATCTCGTAGAACATATATTCTATCACTGAACTTCATTACTTCAGGGATTATATGCGAAACGAATATGAAGGAATTATTCTTCTTCAAGTTCAATAGATATTGAAACAATTCATCTCTTTCTTCAATCGATAATGGAGCCGTAGGCTCATCAAGAATGATTATAGGCGTGATATCTGGTGCCCCACTATCACCGATTGCAAGTCTAATACTGAGGATTGCTTTTGCTATCTCAACCATCTTCTGTGTAGATAAGGGGAGCTCATACATATAACTGCCTAAATCGCATCTTACTCCAAGCTCATCAAAAACTGATTTCGCGATCCCTATGATCTTCTCTAGTTGTAATCTTCCAAGTCTGGTAAATTTCTCTTCAAGACCTAGAAAAAGAAACTGGTATACTTTAAGATGAGGTATTACACCTCTTTCTTGGTAAACTATAGAGATGCCTCTTCTCAAAGCTTCTATAGGATTCCTTGGGAAAGGGATTCTCTGACCAATATGGTATAGCTCACCACTGTCTGGCGGATATACTCCTACAAGTATCTTCATTAGCGTAGATTTACCGGCACCATTCTCACCGACTACACTGAGGATCTCGTTTTTCCTGACTTCTATAGTGACTGCGTCAAGCGCCCTAACGACATTATCAAATGTCTTAGAAATATTTTTAGCTTCTAGCAATTGTTTTTGAATATCCATTACTTATCCGCTCCAATACAAAAAAAATAAGGGAGTTTATTAAAGATTATTAAAGAAGGAGCAGTCTACTTACTCCAATGCGCCCCAGAATGGTTCAAGCTTCAAGCCTTCAGCTTCAGCAGCCTTTACTTTAGATTCATTTTCACTATAAGTATCCCATGTCAGCTCAAGGAAGTACTTCATGGTTAAGGCGAACTGTTTCCTGAAGGATTCAAGGTTCTGTCCCTTAGTTCTATCTTCTGTAACCTTCATTCTCTTCATCATTGGTACATAATAGAAGTTGTTAGCTGTTAGATAGTTCTTTGCATGTCTATCATACGTTAATCCAAGCTCTTGACACTTTCCAACAGAAAGTGTTCTGAAATCATATGGATATTCCTTAGCAGGATAAACCTCACTAATCTTCTGGAATTCTAGTAATTTTCCAGCATCTACGACTACAAAGTTTGGATGCCACCATAGTCCAGAAGACTTTATAAGTTCTTCATTCTCTTCCTTGATATGCGGTGTCGTCATGTTGAGAACTGTTGTAACCCATGGAGACTGAACCATTTCATCCCTAAGTGGGTATGATGCACCTGTAACAGCATCATAGGTGGCTGCAACACGGTATCCTCCAAAATACTGGAATTCTGTTAGAGAGGTCACAAACCAATCTCCTTTCACAACCTCTTCTAGACATGCTACTATGGCATCTCTTGCAGCTGCGAATGGTCCGATGTTTATACCTCTTTCTTTGAAGACTGAAACTGTACCCATTGCCTGGTCATCGTTATGACCCCAGACAGCTTCATAGTCTGTTCTTACAGCTAAAGCATCTTCACCCGCTTTTCTACCACCTGGATAAGCCCATTCACCCCAGTAATGTCCAAGTAGCTGTATGAATGGATATCTTCTCCAAGCAATAGCTATCCCTTGATTTATCAATGCTGTAGAGTCTGGAGCAATAGTCTTAGAAGATTGTACATGCAGAACCTTACTTTTACCATACTTTCTCATCTTCTCAAATAGCAGTGTCATGCAGTGGAAGCTCATCTCATCTGACATAGTACTAAATTCGAAGAACCAATGTGGACCTTTATCGCCAGGCAGTAATGCAGGGTCTCTACACCAAGCAGTTGCTGCAAATACTTTATTCTCTTCACATAATCTAACAATCTCCTGCATCGCTGCTAGTGCCGGGGCCCAGTAAACTACACCCTTCGCACCAGCAGCAATTAATGAGTCGGTAGCTTCAACCGCTTTTAATGCTTCAGCACCTATTTCTATTCCCTTAAAATCTAGCCCGAGCTGTTTGCAGGCTTGGTCTGCTCCTTGATAATCATATTTTGGTGCTTCTTGAGCTAAAGTCCAAGTAACGTATCCAACGAGGAATTTCTCTCCAGGCTTACCTGTAGCATATTTCTTTGCTAGTTCACGTCTAAGCTCCGCAAGCCCTGGAGCAGCTGGAGCAACTGTCGAGACGACTGTTTCAGTTATGGTTGTAGGTACAGTTACTGTAGCAGCTCCAACAGTCACAGTCTCTTTAACTGTTGTAGGAACTGTGACTGTTGCTGCTGGTACTTCAGGTTTCAATGCATATCCTGCTACTCCTCCTATCACGAGTCCAGCTACGGCTGCTCCAGCAACCTTTGCAGCTGTTCCTACAGCGGTTCTCCTGGAAATCTTCTTGTTAAGAATGTTTTCCTTATTGACAATATTTTCTTCATTATTCATATTCTCTTAGACCTCACTATAATAGTCCACCGTGGCTCCTATAAATCTTTTCTGTACATATCCCAGTTAAAAATATATAAAAACAAGCCTTGAAAAACCGCTCTCTAGTTTTATTTTTTGAAATATGTACATTTTTCCATTTTTTAAATAGAATAGTTTTATACTCTAGTATACTTATATATTCACCTTAAGTTACGGTGGAAGCATCTCCATACTATTACCATAACTATATTCTTCTCTCATACATTAAGCTTATCCGAAAACTAATGTAACTGAATCATAGGGTTAAACTTGTTTTATGAATATTGTAAATCTATTAGAAAATGTAAATCAGAGCGTTAATTATGTTGAATCCTATTTTAAAATTTTTATCATATCATTTCATTTTAAAATTATGTTGAAATGAGCCTGAGGCTTAAGGATAGAGTAGCAGTTGTGACAGGTGGTTCTAGAGGTATTGGTAGAGAGGTAGCTTTAGCTTTTGCGAAAGAGGGTGCTAAGGTATGTGTTAACTATTTGTCTTCTAAGGAGAAGGCTAAAGAAGTTATTCAAGAAATCGAATTAATGGGTGGAGAAGCTATAATGATTAAAGCTGATGTATCAAATAGGCAGGAAGTAGAAAGAATGTTTGAAGAAGTTATGAATAAATTTTCAAAAATAGATATTCTAGTTAATAATGCTGGGATATTTTATCATGGTTCAGTATTCAATTTTGATGAAGAAAAGCTTGATGCAATGTGGAGGGTAAATGTTAAGGGAGCAATATACTGTATACATGAAGCTGTAAAACATATGATTAAAAGACGCTATGGTAAGATAATAAATATATCGAGTACAGCTGCTATAGGGACGGCTTCGCCTGAAACAACACTATACGCTATAACTAAAGCAGCAATTATAACTTTAACCAGAAGATTGGCATTTGAGCTCGGAGAATATGGAATAAATGTTAACGCTATTGCTCCAAGCTTTGTCTTAACAAATATGAATATCAGAGGAAGGGGTGTAGAGGAAATTCAACAAATAATTGAGAAGAGAAAAGCGGTAGCCTCATTAAAGAGAGTTACTGAACCAATTGATATAGCTAATGCTGCCGTATTCTTAGCATCTGATGAGTCTTCACTTATAACAGGACAGGTAATAGTGATAGATGGTGGAAGGATCGATTATCTAACCCATTCGGTTTGAAATTGAGATACTGAACAGTTATTGGTTCAGTTTAACAATCTCCATTCTGTCTGTGAAGTATTACTTATGACTAGGTTTCAAGGTGTTTTCGGAACTTTCGAAGTGAAAGATTTATTTACAAGGGCATATAAACAAGAATACATGAAGCTAAAGGATAGAGTAGCTATCGTTACTGGAGGAGCAAGAGGGATAGGGTTTGCTATAGCTCTAAGATTCGCTAAAGAAGGTGCTAGAGTAGCTATATTTGACATAGATATAGCTAAAGCAGAAGATGCTGTAAAAAAGATAAAAGATGAAGTAAGAAATGCTGATGTTATTGCTTTGAAAGTAGACGTAAGTGATGTTGAATCTGTAAAGAAAGGCGTGGAGAAGGTAGTTGATAGTTATGGGAGAATAGATATCTTGGTAAACAATGCGGCCATCCATCTAGGTAAACCATTCCATGAAGAGCCTCTAGAATACTGGGAGAAACAATTTAAGATAAATGTTCTCGGGACAGTCATACCGTCCCAGATCGTTGTACCATATATGATGAAAGTTGGTAAAGGATCTATAATCAACATATCTTCGAAGGCTGCTATAACTGGGGAGCCTGGACATGCCGCTTACAGCGCATTGAAGGGAGCAATACTTTCTCTAACTATGGCTATGGCTATAGATTTAGCACCATACAATATTAGAGTTAACGCTATCTGCCCTGGGCCGACTGAAACAGACCTACTATATGCTGCGACTACCGAAGAAGATAGAAAAAGAATGGCTCAACGCTCGCCTCTAGGTAGATTAGCGAAGCCTGAAGATATAGCTGCAGCAGCTTTATACCTTGCAAGCGATGATTCTGCTTATATTACAGGTCAGAAAATTGTAGTAGATGGAGGAATGTCCATCGTTGCAGTTGAAAGATTCTAGGGAAAAAGAATTTATTTTTATTTAAGAACTCATCTCAAAAATCAGTATTGTAGGTAATTATTATTGATGCTATTGTTTGTAAGGGCTTCAAGCGATGATAGGTTATTGAACAACGGATTCTATAAGTTGTTACTACTGAGTGCGAATGGATGGATATGCATATAAAGTATGGTTCATAGTTTATGTAAGACCGCTTAGAAGAATGAAGGAATATGGTAGAAGACATTCGAAAGGCTAACATCTATTAGATGTTGTGAGATGGTTGCTATCAATAGCTCAATTGTTGAAGCTAGGAAGGAGGCTAGATGATATGATGGATTAAAGAATAGGAAAAACTCAAAGATACATGTAGCCTTAGATGAAGATTCTAGCCTCTAAGCATAATTATAGGGCCTAGGAATAAGCATGAATCTAGGAAGCTTATAGGAGGATTATGGGAGAAGCTTAGACAGCTCTATGCAGACTCGGAATACGATACAGAATCTATAAGGAGTTATCTTAAAGTCTACTGGGTGGAGCCTAACATACCTGTTAATCCTAGAAATGGTGGGAAGCCGAGACCTACAATACTAAGCTATAAAGGAGGATGAGGAGCGCTGTAGAGGGATTCTTCGTATGGATCAAGAACTTTAGGAGAATCATCTAAATAAGAGCATTAGTTATTGTTATCTATCTTAACGGTAAGGCTACTGGTTTATTTGTTTTAATCGATTCTATTGCTGCGAAGACTAGTTCTAACGCTTTCTTCCCATCTTCACCTGTAACTTCTGGTGTTCTATCCTCGATTACTGCTTTAAGGAAGCTTTCCGCCTCACTAATATATCCTTCATAGAACCTGTTCCTCCAACTCTGGAACGTTTCCGAAATTACCTTCTTATCACTTTTAGAGACGAGTAGAGTAGTCCCCTTAACTTCCCCAACCATAATCAACCCATCTGTCCCCAGAACCTCTATCCTCGCATCATACCCATAACCTACTGGGCATCCACCATCTACTATGCCTAAACCATTATTCTCGAATCTAAGAATACTTACATAAACATCGTGATAGTTACTGTATTTCTCCTTAAGTTCCGGGTGGATTAATGCATCAGCAACAGCATAAACGCTTACAGCCTCACTACCCATAAGCCATCTAACAGAATCAAAATCATGACTACTTACTTCAGCTATCATTCCTATGCCTGTCTTAGGGTCTAAAGCCCACTTAGGTGGAAGACCTGGCCCTCTAGTTAAGCTCTTTATCAGTATCGGTTTTCCAATAGCCCCTTCAAGAATTAGTGATTTTACTTTCTTTATCTCTGGGTCGAATCTTCTCATAAAACCTATCTGTAGCTTTATGTTATTCTTTCTAGCCGCTGAGATCATCTGTTCAGCTTCTTCAAGACTTAAGGCCATAGGTTTCTCACAGAAGACATGTACTCCAGCTTCTGCCGCTTCCATCGTTAATGGACAGTGGGTGAATGTCGGAGTAGCGATGAAAACAGCTTCAATCTCCTCACTCCTTAATGCGTCTCTAAAAGTTTGATAATAGTGGACCCCTCTAACCTTCTCTGACAATTGTTTAGCTAAATTTAAGTCTTGGTCTACTATAGCTACTAACTCCGCTATAGGGATTCTATATGAAAGATTTAGTGCATGTACTTCTCCAGCTCTACCTGCACCAACCACGCATACCTTAACTCTTTTGCTCATCGTATCTTGGGATGAGTAGACTAACTATAAAAGATTAACCTAGACTAGGAAAATCTTTAAGCAAGGCTAATGGTTGAAGGAGATTTTAGAGATACTGCTTAAGTTACTATAGCGGCTCTACTATTTCTGAGTAGACTCCAAGCTCTCTAACTCTCCTCGCTATAAGATGTGTATACTGCCCACCAAAATCTACAACAACTATTCTTAACCCCATTACCCAAAAATACAATATACAACAACCTTATAATCTAAATCTTATACTTTGCAGCTTCTCACACTACTAGATAAGTAATACTGAAGATTGCGTTCTCTAAAAGCTACCTTCCACAATAATGTATAAAATGTATAATCAGTATTCTATTAGAAAAGTTTTCTGGTATAGCTGGATGAATAATCTCCTAAAGGTCTTTCTAAATAGAAGTGATAAAGTTTTTGATCCTGTCTGTTAGGTAATATTCCTCATTGTGATTAGGCCTCTGATTATTGCTATAGTTGATGCGCAGTCTTCTACCTACTCACATATAATGCATAATTATTGAGTCTGTATAAGCTGAATATCTTATCGAGGGTATGGTCTAATACATTCATAAGAAAAACAAGACAGAAATTACGCCATAAGGCAAAAAAGAAAACTTAAGTAAGATTTGACAAGAATGATTACTGTTGGTAGGAGAGAGCGATGAAGTTTCTTGGATTTCTTCTTTTATCAATAATTTCTCTATCTTCAACTCCAATAGCATACGCTCTTAGCATAATTGGTATAGATAGTTATGATGGTGGGGATAGAGTAATCTGGTCTATAACTTCCAATCCTTCTAATAGTTGGGATATTGCATATGCAATTTGCGAGAAAAACGAATACATATACGTTATTGGCGTTGATCAGTATCATGGTTATCATGCTGGTTATGAAATCCACGTAGAGAGGAGATTTAAGAAGAATGGAGAACTCATTAAAGTATGGACTCATAATCTCTCAATCTCAGACATAGCATATGATTGCATAATCGCTGGAGATTACTTATATATTGTTGGCTCGAGCAATATAGAGGGAGATAGATCTTGGCTAATCTTAGCTGTTGACTTAGGCTTAAAATCAGTTACGTATGTTCTCTCTAATCCTTCTGATAAGCCTGATGAAGCTATGGCTGTATCAGCTTATGGAGATTATCTTTATGTAGGTGGGGTGGATACGCTTGGAGGAGATTGTAGATGGAGGATCGAAAAACGTAGTCTAGCAGATTTATCCTTAATAGATGAGCATATTTCAAATCCCACAGATCTATGTGATGTAATTTTTGATGTTAAAGTTAACCCTGTTACTGGGGATGTTTGGGTTATAGGGTATGAAGCATTAAGATGCCGTAAATGTGCGGCTCGCTTAGAGATACTAAATTCTGATTTAGAATTAGTCAAAGTCTTACGCCCGTTTACTGGATGTTTTAAGCAGAATTTAGCTTTCGATTTCGAAGGAAATGCTTACATTAGTGGAGTTAATGTTCTAAAATTTAGTAGAGTAGGAGATACCCTCTTAAACAGCAATGTTCCAGCAAGACATGGTGTATTGTGGGTTGACGGTAACTTATACTCATTTGATATAGACGTAATTGAAGGAAGCTGGATGCCAGCTATATACGTGCTTGACCAAAACCTTCAGTTACGAGATCAATGGAAGATTAATCTAAGATTAAACTCTAGTTTATATGCTACATCATGTTTTTCCACAGCATTTCCTGTTTTTGGAGAACCATCTTCGGATGGTAGAAATATATATCTTATTGGAAATATCGGAGACCCTTCAGCCGGAGATATACACTGGATAATATACACTATCGGTATTGATGTGAGGAGACTTACTGCGTTGAAGACAACTTTGCTATCATTATTTGCAGCGCTCTCTCTATCTCTGATAATCTTATCTCTAGAATACTTTCGCCTCAAAAAGTCTTCCACTCTATTATATATAAGAAGAAAGACCTAGAAATAGATGACATATATCTGTGAAAAATGTGGTTATATGGTGGAGGAGGAATTGCCTGAGAATTGTTCAATATAGAGTAGAAGGTAAAAAGGCAACAATTCCCTCCTACATTAATACACTCTATTAATAGTTTTCATACCTCTATCTGGTGATTTTAGATTCCGTACATTAGGCAATACCTTTTATGTGACATACTGGGAAAATAGCTCCTCCAGTTCATCATCCTAGATTTAAGATTTATAAATAAGAAACTCAGGTAAAAGTTGACAGGATCGTAAAACTTCAAAGAAAAAGATTTAACTAACTTATGAAAGGGTTATAAAGGCTATGAAAATTCCTCTGCTATCCTATTACTCTAGTATAGGTGCTGAGATAGGGGAATTCGCAGGATGGAAGTCGCCTTTATGGTTTACAAGTAATAGGGAAGAGCATTTAGCAGTTAGGTCTGGAGCAGGTTTGTTTGATATTACGCATATGACGAGGATAGCTGTAGGAGGAGGTGACGCTCCAGCTCTTCTACAGCAGGTCTTGACAATAGATATTCAGCGGCTTAAACCTGGGAAGATGAAGTACTGTTTAATGTGTAATGAGAGTGGTGGGATAATAGATGACTTAACAGTCTTTAAACATCCAGATAAGCAAGACTACTTCATAATTGTTTCAAACGCTATTACTCATGATAGGGTATTAGCTGAGCTCTTAGAAAAATCTATGAAGCTGAACGTAGAAGTAGTAGATCTAACATTCAAGACAGCTTTATATGCTCTCCAAGGACCCAAATCTACAGAGCTTGCATCTAAGTTTACAGAGAAAGATTTAAGCATGATGAAATGGTTTACGGGGTTTGAAACTACCATAGATGATGTACCCACACTAATAACTAGAAGTGGATATACAGGAGAGAATGGATACGAATTTATGTTCTGGACGTGGGAAGCAGAGAAGCTTAGAAAAATCTGGAGTAGAATAATCGCTCTAGGAGCTACTCCATGCGGTTTAGCTAGTAGAGACAGCTTAAGACTTGAAGCAGGATACCCACTATACGGATACGATATGGATGAAGAAACAAACCCAATAGAAGCTAGACTTGATTTCGCAGTAGACTTCTCGAAAGAATACTTCACGGGGAAAGAAGCTATAATGAAGATACTCGAATCTAAGCAGATTAAAAGAGTTCTAGTCGGCTTTAAATGTACTGAGAAAGCCGTACCGAGAAGAGGATATGAGATTCTCAATCAAAGTAATCAAGTAGTTGGAAACGTTACAAGTGGAGGATTCTCATTCACATTTGGCATAGGTATCGGTTTAGGATACGTTAGACCTGAATACGCTAATGAAGGAGAAAAGCTAAAAATCAAGTATAAAGAAAAACAGAGAGAAATAGAAGTAACATTAAAACCAATAGTACCTCATAGAATGAAAAAATAGAAATTGAATATACCAAGATAGACTTCAATCTAATTATTTGAAAAACGGGATTACTTAATCTCTCCGAACCTTCTTAAGAAAGTCTATCGAAGCTACTAACAATTCAGATCAGATGGAGCCTAAGATACTCTTCTTTGCAACTCGTCCATGGTCATTCATAATGACTTTGCTGCCTCCTATTATCGGTCTTCTCTTAGCTTCCAGAGTGGGGTTTATGATTTCATGTTATTTCCTTTAGTATTCGTAGGGCTTACGCACTCTATAGAGCTGTGAATATGATTAATGATCTACTGTCTGTATGTTAAGTATGGAGTTGACAGATATGGTTCACTCACAAGCACAGAAGGATTATTCAACGAATAATATTTTAGCACGCTATTAAACCTACTTGGTCAGACTCTAAGACTCTTGGTATACCACACATTCTTGATAATCTAATTATAAATCTTCAGGATTAGATATGATGCTAGTTATGAAAGTATAGTTAATATTTCCGGTAGATTAATTTCTGTATAGCATGCCTAGGATTAAGACTAGGTATTTAGCATTTATAAGAGAAGAAACGAAGAAAATAGAGGAAGAGATTGATCTTCCTTCGAACTCAACTATATATGAGTATCTAGACGAGTTACTTAGGAGGTATGCTGGGTTAAGGAAGTATCTCCTTAATTCTAGTGGTGAGCTTAGGGATGGGATAAACATTGCCCTGAATGGTGATGTGATTCCGAGAGCGAAATATAGAGAAACAATACTTAAGGATGGAGATGAATTAGTAATTATTCCACCGATATCTGGAGGTTCATTCTTCTATCCATCTGTAGCTTCCATCGGTATAGACTTCTTTCTTGAAGAGTGCAGGTTCTTTCTTATATCTCTCAACTAGCTCAGGTAATGCTTTGAAGACTTCTTCTCTACTTCTTCCTGCAGCGATAACTAACACTAATGGTTCACCTATCTTAAATCTCCCAATTAAATGCCATATACCCGCATATACTAAACCATGTTTCTCTCTTACTTCACTGCAGATCTTCTCCAAAGTCTTGTTAGCATGCTCTCTATAAGTTTCTATCTCTAACTGTGAAACCTCTACTCCTTCTCTACTAAAGCTCTTAACCTTACCTATGAAGATAGCTAACGCACCTACTTCACCATTAAACTTCTCTTCAAGGAATTGCTGAAGAAGAACAGTTAAATCTATATCTTCCTTATCATAGACGCCTACAGGAGGAAGAGAGGCATACATCATTTAGAAATAGAGATACTTCTGTTAAATAAACTTACTATAGCTATTAAAGAAGATAGAGGTGGGGCTGGCCGATGAGTTATAGTAGCTGGAGGTTGGCGGGATTAATCCCGCTCACTCAGTAAGAGGATGTATAAAGTACACCCTACCAGCCTCACAGCTTTTACTACTCATCGGCCAGTAGGGTTGTTAGCTGTCAGCTGGTTTGCTAGAAAATATGCTTTCCTAAAAATCTTTAGTATCCTTGATTGTAGCCTGTAGATCGCTTTCTCTAGCGGTAGAGAATCGATAACCTCTCTGAATTCTTCTGGAACTCCATATCTATCTCTCCATTGCTTTACATTCATGTAAATACTTGTTGCTAGTTGAGAAATATGTGTACGGATACGGCGGTTATATTTTCCTTTGTTATGGTTTGGTGTTAATCCTACTATCTTCTTAAGTATATTCAATGGTAGATGTAGTGGCAGTCCTATCGTTAGGATAGCAACTTCGATACTATCATCGAATCCAAGTAGCTTGCAAGCCTCCCTATAAATAATATCATTAGAGGTCATCTTAATGATTTCCTTCGCAGTTTCTTCCTTATCTTTCTCCATCAACCTTATACTATCTCTCAGCCTATAATCGTATTCATCACGTTTAATCCATGTCTTCAGAGTCTTAACCCTCTTAGATAGTAGCTTATACTTGTTAATCAGCGGTTGTAGTTTGACCTTCCTTTCCATCTCCTGAATTGTTAAAACCCTAAAGCATTCTTTTGGAATCACTGAGAGTAACTGACTATCGACTTCATCGCTTTTCTTTAGATTATTCTCCCTTCTGAGCTTCTTCAGCATCCTCGTATCCTTTAGAACATAGACCTTAACGCCTCTCTTAAGCAATTCTAATATCTCATTGTAAACCTCTGGAAACAATGTATCAATATAGATTTCATTGGCATTTCTAAGCCTCGTCAACTTCCTTACCTTGATTATCTTCTGCCCATC
>JAKCEX010000015.1 GCA_023539395.1 Candidatus Geocrenenecus arthurdayi
GTGCAGAAGGTGCGCAAAACATAATGCGGATAATAATCGCCAGAGATCTCATAGGCAGAGAATACGTTAAAGGATAATAGCTGAATAGATAGGAGGAGGACTAGTGAGAATACTTACACTAGTAAAACTTACAGTAGATATTAGTCAATTAAAATATGAATCATCTGGAGATCCACTCATGGATATTGTACCAAGGAAGATGGGTGACTCAGATAAATGTGCAGTAGAAGAAGCTGTTAGATTAAAAGAAAAATACAATGCACATACAGTAGTAGTAACAATAGGCTCCACCTTAGACCATGAAAGAATAATTAGAGATGCTTATGCAATGGGAATAGATGAAGGCTACATAGTAGAAGTAGACGGGTATGAAAATCTACAAGCGATCACAGTTGGAGAGATAGTTAAATCTATAGTTGAGATGACTGGACCATACGACTTAATAATTCTAGGAGCTGGATCACTAGATACCCACTCTTATACGCTTGGACCAATCATAGCTTCTAAAATCGGTATACCAGTAATAGCTGGGGTAGACTCATTAAACTACATTGATGGATGCTTCGAGGCAAGATGCGTAATGGAAGATGGAACGTATATCTATAGGTCAAAACCTCCTCTAATAGTTACTGTAACGACTGAGGTGAATGAGCCTAGAATCCCAACTCTAAAGACAATACTAAAGTCGAAGAAGATGGAGATAAAGAGATTAAAAATTGAAAATCTAAAAGTAAAGCTAGAAAAGATCAACATTCTAGATATTAAGAGATACGTTATCCAGAGGAAGAATATTATATGGGATGCAAGCGAAGACCTAGAGAAAGCTATTGATAACCTATTCAAATTATTAGTTAGCGGGGTTTAATTGTATGAAGATACTGTTATACGGTGAAACTATTGAATGGTTGAAGCAAGCTAGGCAGATAGCAGAAATAGTGAATGGTGAACTATATGGAGTATTACCATCAAAAGAACTAAGTAGTGAAGCAGCCAAAATCCTCGATAAAACATACATCTTCGATAGAATAATGTATGAACCAAACACTTACCATAAAATCATCCAGAAAGTATCAGAGAAGATTAAACCAGACTTAACATTATTTCCTTCAACGATTAAAGGAAGAACGCTTGCAGGATTATACGCTGGATATAGAAATGAGCCAGTAATAACAGATGTAGTCGATATAAGATATTGTAATGAAGGAGAGCTTGAAGTGAAGAGGCTTGTATATGGTGGAGCTTGTATTGCAACAATAAAATCCAAGCTACCTTCAACGTTATGTATATCATTAGGAGCGTTTAAACCATTAGAGAAACAAGTAAATGGAGAAGTAGAGTATCTTAAAGAAGTAGAGAAACAGCTTATCCAGACAGAATTCAAGAGTAAAGAATATGTAGGAATACCATTAGAGAGAGCAGAGATAGTTGTAGCAGCTGGTAGAGGATTCAAGAAGAAAGAAGACCTTGAAATGGTCAGGGAACTCTCAAGCTTACTTAATGGTGCATGGAGTGTTACGAGACCTCTTGCAGCAGACTATGGATGGACTGATACTTGGATAGGAATCTCAGGGGCCATTATAAACCCTAGAATTTATCTAGCAATAGGAATCTCAGGTCAACCCCTCCACATGATCGCAGTGAGAAACTCGAAGACAATAATAGCCATTAATAAAGATCCAAACGCACCCATCTTCAATGAAGTAGACTATGGAATAATCGGAGACTTATACCAGATCCTCCCAAGATTGATAGAGAAACTAAGAAAGAAACAGTAACAAAAGAATCAAATGTTGTACTTATCAAGTTAAAAGAGGTGTTAGATATTATTGAGTGAGAAGTATGACGTAATAGTGGTAGGTGGGGGCCCCGCAGGTCTTTCAACAGCCTACTTCCTAGCTGATAAAGGATACAATATAATCGTTCTTGAGAGAGGCTCAGAGCCTGGTTCAAAGAATGTATTCGGTGGAAGAATATACAGTTACCCATTAGATAAGTATTTTCCAGAGTGGAGGAAAGATGCACCTATAGAAAGATGGGTAAGGAGGGAAGTTCTATCCATACTCTGCAAAGATAGCATAGTAAATCTTGAGTATGAGATAAATAGGAGACTCAATGGATACGATAGTTTTACAGCATTTTTAAGTAGATTCTTGAAGTGGCTGGCATTAAAAGTAGAAGAGAAGAATGTAGTTGTTGCAACAAATGTAAGAGTAGATGAAATCTTATTCAGAGATGATGTAGCTTACGGGGTAAGAATCGGAGAAGATAAACTTGAAGCAGAATACATTGTTATAGCTGAAGGTGCAAATACCCTACTCCTAGAAAAACATGGGTTAAGAGCGAAAACATCACCTAGAGATATAGCTGTAGGAATAAAAGAAGTTATAAAACTTAGTAGGGAAAAGATAAATGAAAGATTCAGCTTAAGAGATGAAGAAGGCTTAGCTCAATTCTTGATATGCCCAGTGTTCGGAGCTGGGTTTATATACACGATGAAAGAATATGTTTCCATAGGAGTAATCTATAGACCATTATTTAATAATCAGGTTGAAGCAAGAGATGTAATAGAAGAATTAAGAATACACCCACACATCTCCAAACTCCTAGGAGACGGCATCCCAATAGAATACTCAGCCCACATAGTAAGAGAAGCAGGATACAGAGACCTAATGCATAAACCCTATGGTAGAAGCTACATTGTAGTTGGAGATGCTGCAGGATTAATACTAAATACGGGATTCACAGTAAGAGGAGTAGACTTAGCAATAGAATCTGGGAGACTAGCTGCAGAAGCAATAGAGAAAACCCCTCCAGGAGAAGAACCAACATTATACATGAAGCTACTACAGGAAAAAGGAATAATTACAACGTTAAAGAAGTTCAGAAAAGTTTCAACAATATTATCCGATCAGAGAATTTATAGAGAGTATCCAGAGATAATCTGCCAGATACTGGAGAAAATATATACGGTAGATGAGCTTCCTGAAACACTTAATGAATCACTAAAGAAAGCTGTAGGAGGAAAAACTTCAATTATTAGGTTGATCCTTCAATTACTAAACATGGTGAGGAGCCTATGAAGAAGATGAGTGTTGAGGAGAGGCTAGCGTTAACAAAGTTTGAAGTATACGGTGAGCCACACATAATCTTGCAGAAAGAGAAATGTAAAGGATGCGACTTCAGGATCTGCATATCTTCATGCCCAGCTGGATTATTCGCGATAGATGAATCTGGAGAAATCACATTTACATATGAAGGATGTCTTGAATGTGGAGCTTGTAGGATAGTATGCCCAGAGAATGCTATTAAATGGAATTACCCACCAGGTGGATTCGGTGTTCAATATAAATTTGGGTAAAGAATTAGTTAGTGGCAGTAAATGGTTACTGCTGAGGAATTTCTTGAGATAATCAAGATACTTGAAGATAGATATAGTATCCAGTTACCTGAACATGTAAGAGAAGACCCATTCAAGATACTCGTAGGAACAATACTTTCACAGCGAACTAAAGATGAAATAACCGATAAAGCTTATGAAGCATTATTTAGAAAATATCCATCAATCCAATCTCTAGCAAATGCATCAGTTAGAGAGATTGAGAAATTGATCAAACCAGTAGGATTCTACAGAATCAAAGCTAGAAGAATAAAACAAGTCTCTAAAATAATACTAGAAAAGTATTCTGGGGTCCTCCCAAAAAATAGAGAAGAACTGTTAAAGCTTCCAGGAGTAGGAGATAAGACAGCAGACATAGTATTATCCTTCGGCTATAATCTACCAGAAATAGCTATAGATACCCATGTAGAAACAGTAGTAAAAAGGCTGGGAATCGCAGACGAAGAAGATAAATATATGGAGATTAAGAGGAAGCTTGAAGAAATAACACCTATAGAGAAACGTTCAATCTTGAATATAATCTTCGTATCTTTAGGCAAGGAAGTCTGTAGAAAACCAAAACCAAGATGCACTATCTGCCCAATAAATAGATTCTGTAAATATTATCAAAAGATACATCTAGGGAGAGAAAGTTAAAGTTACCTGCATATAGAAGAAAATATCGTATCCCATGATCAACAGTTCGGGATAAATATATGAATCTCCATGATATCTATTTTCTAGACAGTCAAGGCGTAGAGGAGATGCGATAAGTGGTGGAGAAAAGTAATGGTTGAAGTAGAGATTATTGAAGAAGATGAGAAATCAATAAAAGTTCAGCTTGAAGGGTTACCATTATCTATTGCGAATGCTATAAGACGATTTACGATAAATGAGGTTCCAACAATGGCTATTGAAGAAGTCTTAATAATAGAGAATACTTCAGCGATGCCTAATGAAGTTCTAGCTCACAGAATCTCTCTAATACCATTCATCTCAGATATAGATAGATATGTGGCCCCTGAAGAATGTGATTGCGGTAGCAAGCTGGGATGCGAAAAATGTGTTGTAAGGTATGTTGTTAGAGCTGAAGCATTAGATGAACCAATAACAGTTTATTCAGGAGACATCATACCAGAAGACCCTACAACTACAGTTAAACCTGTAAGCCCAAAGATACCGATAGTTAAACTAGCTCCAAAACAGAGGATAGAGATAGAGCTGTACGTCAGAGTAGGGAAAGGTAGAAAGAATGCGAAATGGCAAGCAGCTATATCCTCACTGTATGAGAAAGACGGTGAACCAAACAAAAGAATACTATTTATTGAATCTATAGGATTCCTGCCTCCTAGAAGAATACTTAAAGAAGCTGTCAACATTCTTAAGAAGAAGATTCAAGAATTAAATGAGAAGATAGTAAGAGATATCGGGGCGTCATAGAAATGGTTAGCAGGAGGAGAAATGTTAAGCCAGGCTTCAGGAACATGATACTCTCCCAGATACCTGTCAAGTTAAGGAAAACGAGGTTCTGGAAAAGAGTAATTGAAGAAGCTGAGAAATCTAGAAGAAAGAAGAGAGTAGTTAATCTATACAAGATAAACCGATTAACAAATACGGGAGACATAGTCTACGTGGTTGGGAAAGTACTAGGCGTAGGAGAATTATCTCATCCGATAACTATATCAGCATTCTCATTCAGTAAGACAGCCTACATGAAGATAAAGAAAGCAGGTGGAACAATACTTACAACTGGAGAATTTGCTCAAAAATACCCAAATGGGAGCAATGTTAAGCTTATAGGATAACTTGGGTAGGGTTATATACGGGTAACAATAATAGAAGGTTGAATAACTAGATGTTAGAACAGGCAGCATCAGGTAGGATAGTTGTTGACGCGGATAGGCAGAAGCTGGGTAGGATGGCTTCTAGAGTTGCTAAGCTACTCTTATCTGGAGTTGAAGTAGTAGTTGTAAATGCTGAGAAAGCAGTCGTAACCGGTAGTAAGAATGCTATTCTAGAAAAGTATCTAAGATTGATGAGGAGGAGACAGCTTACATCCCATAAAGTCATTAAAGTATGGTATCCTAGAAAGCCAGACAGGCTAGTTTGGTATACGATTGTCAGGATGCTTCCACGTAAGAAGCCTAGGGGTAGAGATGCAGTTAAGAGATTGAAAGTGTATGTCGGTATACCTGAGCAATTCCAGAATACTGAGAAGATAAGCTTCAAAGATGCAGATCTAGGTGATGGCGTAAGCAAGTCCGGGAGAGTACAAAGATACATGACTATAGAAGAAGTATCTAGGATAATTAGGGGTGGAGGATAAGATGGTTAAACCTATGGGACCATTTGTAGGTAGGAGGAAGACAGCAATAGCAAGACTCTTCATAAGACCTGGAAAAGGAAACATATACATTAATAATCAACCGATAACATACTTTGGAAACGAAATCATTAGAAACAAGATACTAACACCATTATATTTTGATGAAAAATTCTGGAAGAACCATGACTTCTACGTAAAAGTTGAGGGAGGAGGAGTAATGGCTATAGCAGACGCAGTATCCTTCGCATTAGCGAAAGCTTTAGCTTCAAGAAGCGAAACAGTAGCACAGAGAATAAAAGAATACAATAGAGTTCTATTAGCGGAAGACCCTAGACAAGCGGAACCCAAGAAGCCGAATCGATACTCAGCGAGAAGATTCAAGCAGAAATCATATAGATGATATTTGATGAGACTTGGTATAACGGGAGGGACCATTAAAATATTTAGCTTATTTGATAGTTCGCTAGAACTTCAACATATTTATAGAAATGGTCTGGAAATATGAGTATTGAGACACCATCTATATTAGAGAGTTTCTCTAGACCTGCTACTACAGCTCCAGAGCTCAAACCTATCGGTAGTCCTTCCATGCTAGCTACTTTTGCTAATCCTTCAATAGCTTCTCTTCTAGTAACATCGATTACTTCATCTATCTTCACATAATGTATCCACTTCATACCTGTCTCAATCCTCCTCATCCCCGGTATTATTTCGTCTTTAGCGGGTTGAACACCAACAATCTCTACTTTATCTTGGTATCTATTCTTAAAGTAGAATGAGATAGCACTTGCATGGCCAGACGTTCCAAGAGCACAGACTATCCTTCTAGGTCTCAGATTAATGCTCTTCAACTGGTAATCAAGTTCTTTAGATGTAAATCTTAGATGAGAGATAAAGTTTGCATCATTCTCAAACTGATTAATATGTAATGCATTATCTCTTATAGAATCCTGTCTTACACGGTCTATAGCCTGTATAGTTAACTGTTCTGGAACTCTAACTACTTCTGAACCTAGAAGCCTTATGTAGGTATCACTACATCTTTGAACAGTCTGTGGAAGATATATCCTAATCTTTAGATTAAAACTCTTACCTATGCATGCTAAAGCTATACCAGTATTAGTTGAGGAAGCTTCATAGATTAATCTACTAGTGCCTATTTTTGGATTATTCTCGAATGCATCGATAACCATGTACCATCCAATCCTATCTTTGATACTATTGCTGAAAGGGTTCAGATACTCAAGCTTAGCCCAGACGTCACGTAAACTATTTGAAAGAAAGTTAAGCCGGACTAGAGGGGTAGGCCAACAAGATTTAATTAACTCACTATTATTCCTACAAACCCTCAGTGAATTATATTCTAAGTCTTTATCAAATCCAAGATCTTCCAGCGTTAAATCTACATCTTCTTTAGAACCTACACTAACAGGGATGCACCTGACCCCTAAAATCTTTAATGCATGAAACCTCCTATAATCCTCCATACATAGATTGTATTCTTCATCTACTAGAATTGTTTCAGTAACTCTACCCAACCTAAGTAGCTTAGCAGCTTCATCTAGTAGTTCTTCTATAGGTGGTCTAGGAGGAGACTTAACATCTTCTATAGATACAAGCTTCATTCATGGCTCCTCCATTAATTTTTCCAGAGGAATGTTAACTTCAGGGATTACAAGGTCTCTAAGGATATGTCTACTCGTTTTATATGGAAGCTTACTTTCAGTTAATCCTGCATTGATAACCATTTCTTTAGTTACATTCCAATCTTCACGCCATGAATATACTTCAACCAGAGAAGAAGAATAGTCTACTAGGAATACTGGAGCAACCCTTGCTCCTAACATCTTTAATACAGCATACCTATGGTGACCATCCAATACAATATAATATCTATCTTCAACGAGCAGTGGCTTCTTTAACACTTTATCTCCGACAATCTCATCGTATAGCTTTAGGAGGTAATCTCTACATACCTCTTCATGAGGTTTAAGAAGCTCTATCGGTATGATATAGATTCTCCAAGGGATGAGGAGTCCTCTCTTTCTAAGGGATAATGACACAAATGCAAACCCCCATTATAACACCGTAATACTTACTAATTAACCTTATCAAAACCAAAAAATGTGTGAGACGAATAGCTAAAACTTTTCTGGGTCCTGCTAAATGTTAAACTTATATAGTCTGTCCATCGAATTGATGATGATAATACTTGATGTTCCCTATTAGATGTTTTACATGCGGTGCACTAATAGCTGATAAATGGGAAGAATATCAATCAAGAGTAGAGAATGGGGAAGAACCAGGAAAAGTCTTAGACTCTCTAGGGGTAAAAAGATACTGCTGTAGAAGGATGTTCCTCACCCACTATGAAGTATTCGATGAAATAGTAAAATTCCACACACTATACGGATACAAGGAAACTACAGAATAATTGCATAGGTAATCCAGCAAGAAGTTGGCAAAGATGGAAACTAGTTTGAATTAAGATTTCTGTAGACATCTATTCTCTACAAACTTGTTATAAAACTCTAAACTATCTTTATCCACCTAATCTAGAGAATCCTAAACTGAGGTAAACCATTAGTTAAGTATTTTAATTCATAGCATAAAGTAATCTCGGAATGTCGGAGACATCTATTAAAGATGTTAAGGCCCGCCTTGTTTATAATAGCAGAGGTGAAGAGACAATCGAGGTTGACGTGGTCGTTGGTAAGAGTCTTGGAAGAGCTGCTGCTCCAGCAGGTAAGAGTAAGGGTGGGAAAGAAGTAATGTATTATCCTAGTGGAGGTGTGGTTGAAGCAGTAAGGATTGTTAATAATGAGATTGCAGATAAACTTAGAGGAGTAGACGCTTCTAACATAGATAATGTAGAAGAAGTTTTGAAGAAGTATGATGATACGAGTAACCTGAGAAAGATTGGTGGGAATACTGTTTATGCTATATCTCTAGCAACCTGTATAGCTGCCTCAAATAGTATGGGAGTTCCACTCTACAAATACTTAAAGATAGTTGATGATTTCTTTCTACCTCTACCATTGGGTAACGTGATCGGGGGTGGAAGACATGCTGGAAAAGGTGCACCAGACTGGCAGGAGCTCTTGGCATTACCTATGGAGGCACCTGACATACATTCAGCAGTAAAAGCCAACATCATGATACATGAATATACTGGAAGATTACTTGATAAAGCTCTTGGAGGATTCACATTAGGTAAGGGAGATGAAGGTGCATATGCTCCACCAATAGATACTTTTAAAGCATTAGAAATTCTCAAGGAATCAGTCGAATATGTTTCAGATGAGCTTGGATTCAAGATAGGTGTAGGAGTAGATGTAGCAGCTTCAAGCTTATGGGATCCAAAGAGCAAATCATATGTTTATCCAACTGAAGGTAAGAAGCTCTCTAAGAAAGAACAGATAGAGAGAATTGTAGATTGGGTTGAAAGATTCAATCTTATTTATGTTGAAGACCCTCTTGAAGAGAATGATATGGATGGGTTTGCAGAATTAAACGAGATACTATATCGGAAGACTTTAATATGTGGTGATGACTTGATAGTCACAAACCCTGAGATACTTAGAAATGCAGTAGATAAGAAAGCGGTAACAGCATTGATCATTAAACCTAACCAAGTTGGATTTTTAACAACTGCGATGGAGACTGTGAGGATAGCTCACAGAGAAAAGATTATCCCAGTTATTTCTCACAGGTCTGGTGAGCCCCCAGAGGGATATCTAGCACAATTAGCTATTGCATGGGGAGGGAAAATCTTAAAATCAGGCATAATGGGTGGGGAAAGAATAGCTAAAGCTAACGAATTGATAAGAGTTAGTGAAGAGATTGGAAGCAAGAAGTTGGCGAGGTTATAGAGCATGTCGTTAGGAGAGAGTAAACCGGTGAAAACAGATGAGATAAAAGAAATCCTCGTGAAAAGTAGCTTACATATTGGTTCACAGATTAAGGTTAAACACATGGAGAAGTTCATCTTTAAGCTTAGACCTGACGGGGTATACCTCATAGATATTAGTAAGACTATTGAGAGATTAAATATAGCTGCAAGATTCATCTCATTCTATCCAGCTGAGAAGGTTGCTGTAATTTCAACCCATGTATACGGTATAAAGCCTGTAAAAAGGTTTTGTGAATTAACAGGATGCATCCCGATAACTGAGAGATTTGAACCTGGCTCCTTCACAAACCCCCTCCTCCCCTCATACATGGAGCCTGAGCTAGTAGTTGTCTCCGATCCAAGATATGATAATCAAGCAGTCTTTGAAGCTAAGATAGCTAGAATCCCGGTAATAGCAATGTGTAGTACTGATAACAGCATTAGCAACATAGACCTAGTCGTACCTATGAATAATCGTGGAAGGCTAGCTCTACCATATGCATTCTGGTATCTTGCAAGGAGAGTATTAATAGAAAAAGGTGTACTGACAGAAGAATTAGCTGATAACATTAAACCTGAAGAATTTATAGTACAGCAAGTTACAGAAACTCAGTAGACAAGCCTAGTCCCAATTATTTCTTCTCCAATAATAGCCGATTTTATTCTACCTCTAACTAAACCATTAATTAAGAGTACTTCAACTCCCTTCTCTGCAGCCTCGAACCCTTCCTCAATCTTCCTCACGATGCCGCCTGTAACATCTTCTTCTACTAGCTTAAAGACTTCTATAGGCATACCTGGAGTAAGCTTTTCAGCAAGCTTAACTTCCCCTGTGATTCTATCTTTCACATAGACTCCGTCTACATCTAATGCAAAGATTACCTTCTTTGCTCTTAACCTAGTTGCTAAGTACGATGCTATCGTATCACCTGATAGAATAGTAAATTTAAGTATTCTATCAAATACTGCATCTCCACAAGTTACAGGTGTTATGCCTATATCTAGAGATGCGAAGAAGCAATCTAGGTTACATGTCTCTATTCTCCCATTCTTTGTGATAATAAACGTTGAAGCAGGGATACCTATACATGGGAAGCCTGAATCTGTTAGAGCTTCAACTACTTCATTATTCAATCTCCTAACAATCTTCGCTGTCTCAATGAATCCTTTCAGATGCTCAGGAGTCTTATATCCTTCAAAGACTCTATAGCGTTTAGCAACTGGATGAGCGTAAGACCCTCCACCATGAACAATAATTAAAGGAGTAGGCCAGACTTCTCTCAGCTCTCCACCTATACCTTCTATAACATCTCTCCTCAGAGTGAAAGGCTTATCTTTGTTAGTTATAAGGGAGCCTCCCAGCTTTAATATTATTAGTTCCCTCATATTTCTTCTTCCCTTAAACCTTCAGCTGAAAGCCCTGTTAAGTACACTTTAAATCTTCTTGAAATAATCTTGGAGATTTCTTGAATCTTATCTTCTTCAGCAAGGCATATTACGCATCCTCCTCCACCAGCCCCGGTAAGCTTAGCTCCATAAGCACCTGCATTCAATGCAAGTTTTACTGCTTCCTCGATCTCCATTGATGAAACACCAACTTCTCTAAGTAGGTTCTGATTTTCTAGCATAAGTCTTCCAAGCTTCTCAAAGTCTAAACCTCTAAATGCATCTATAACTTCTCCTATCAATTCCTCCTCTCTAGTCAATATATCATTAAATCTTTCCTTATTTTTCTCCATAAATTCTCTGACACGCTTAACCATCTCACCTGTTCTACGTGTTTTCCCCGTATCAATTATCAGAATTTTCTTTAGAGGTATCTCTATGGGGGTGAATCCTCTTGAACGTGTATATAACCCTCCACCACCATACAGAGCTGTAGACGTATCTATCCCAGATGGATTAAAGTGAACAATCTTCTCACCTTCACTTGCAGCTATTCTAACTAATTCTTTATCTATTCTTCCAAGAGTAATTAGAGATGCTGTACCAGCAGATGCAACAGATATCGAGGCTGATGAACCTAGACCTACACTTGATGGAATATCAGACGAGATCTTTAATCTAACCCCTGAAGTATATCCAGTCTTCTCGAAGACGTATTCTATAGCTCTCGATGCAGGATGATTTAAAAGCCTCCTATTCCCAACCCATACTCCCGGCTGATTATGTATCCATGCTTCTACTCGTGCTCTAAGATGTATTGCTGAAACTATAGCAGGTTTATCATAAACTACAAAGTGTTCACCGAATAGGATTACCTTACCGGGAGCTGAAGCAGCAGCTTTCCTCATACTCACTCTATCAAACCACCAACTAAGAACTCTTACACTAATAAATAAAAATTACAGCCTCGGGTGTGCTCTATGGTTGTACCACCTTGAAACATCATTTCTATCTCAAGACCTATCTCTCCAGCCCCACATGCAGGTCTCTTTTAAGAGTACGTGAAATTGTTCTCCTAATACCATCAAGTTAAAGAATCCCTCTACTTTGTTGTCTACTATCTATTTTTCAGTTTTCTATAGAGCGTTAAGCCCAATAATCCAGAGTAGTATATTATCCCAAATATTCCCATCCAAATGCATATAACATAGATGTCCAGCGCTAGCGATGGATTGTAGAGGGGGTTTATCGTTATCGGATAGAATGGTTTTATGTCTTCGTAAAGTGGAGTATCCATTAGAAGGTGAAGTCCTGTTCCTAGAGCACCCGCGGCAAGAAAGGACCTTAAATTCAGGTTGCTTGCCTCTAATAAGAATATCTTGTAAAGTGGACGTAGTAGCTTTTCAAGAAGATACATAATATAGCCGAAGGTTAAACCCGCTGGTATAGCTAGCAAAAAGGTATGCAGGTATCCGTGTAATGGATAGTTCAAATTGAAAACTAGAACTAAAAAGGGCTCCACATCAATGATAACGTTTGCAAAAATAAACGTTGGAGCATGAAGATACTTTCTAAGTAGCAAACCAAGGCCAAAACCAGGGCCCAAATGAAAGAGAGTAAAGGGCATAATTTAATCATGAGAATATTGGCTGATAAAGCTTTACCGACTTGTGAAGTAGAAGTGCAAAGATTAAGGTTTAACTTGGTAAGCATCCTGTGAAGCTAAATTGTATAGATAAAATGATGCGTATATAACACAAGGTGTATTGTTCTAGGCTTGGATAATGTGTGCTCGTAAAGAATTATCCTCATACTTATTTTCCAGCACTTTCATATATTAATGGGTGGATCTCTCTAAAGATATAGTCTAGAAAATCTAACTCGTTAATTCTAGTAAAAGATGTGACGACGCAGTTTCTAGTTAACCCCATAACGTAAGGTGTATTGGGGACTTGGTAGACGATATACCAGATCTTACCATGTCTAAGGTATTCTTCGTAGAGAGCTGAATTCTTAACGCTATCACCGTATAGAGCAAGCTTACTAACTTCAGGTATATCTAAGTCATCAAAATATATAACCTTAGTATTTTCAGGATTCCTTTCATGGAAGGCTTTCATAATCTCTGGAGATATCCTAGCTTCAACTATTGCACGATAACTAAGGAATAACTGATGTGAGAGGAGGGAAGCAACAGCATTAGCAAAATGTTTCTCTTGTACAACCGTCAGTAACGTCATTCCACGTTCTCTCCTAAAAACAATTCTAGCCTCAGTAGTCTTGATAACTGGGGTGATCTTGCCTCTCTGAGGTATAAGTATAATCTTATCTCTACTGTAGACTCCTTCAAGCTTATTCTTCTTGAGTTCGAGATCTCTTACTTCACTGATTAACTCGAATTTTACTCCTTCTTCTTCTCTTTCTTCAACCACTTTATAATCTTTAAGCTTCTCAGCTATCTCCTCCAGAGGGACATCAGGCTTAACATCGAAGATCTTAGATGCTAGAGGCAGTATCCATCACCCTCGCCTAAATATAATTGAACTTTAATAAAATCCCATCGTACAGCCACTCTATAGAACAAGCTCCAATATAGTGGTAGTTTTAATATGAAATCTTTAAGCGAAGAAATTGTATGATGATTCATTGTTTAGTCTTAGGATGTGAGTATTATGCTTATAGCTAGGATTCTTCATAAATTCTCCATAGCTCATCAAGTACTTGACCCGTAATCTTCTCCTCAGTCTTATCAGATCTCACGAGAATGCTGGGCATTTTTCTCTCTCTTAATTCTCCAATAACATTAAATCCTAGTTTTCCAATTCTTTTCATATTCTTCTTTGAGATGCATGCGAGTAGGACGCCTGAACTTATCAATTTTAATGGGTCGCATCCTAGAGCATTACATATCTCCCTAGTTTCCATTGAGACTGGTATCTTATCTTCATAGATAATGAATGATGTATTGCTTGCTTCAGCGAGCTCGTAGACTCCTCCCAATACGCCGCCCTCAGTTGGGTCGTGCATTGCTGTAGTGACTCCCATTCTAGCTAGTTTAAGAGCTTCACCAACGACGCTTATCTTCTCATAGTATCTTTCAGCTTTCTCCAACACCTCTTTAGATACCTTATCTTTTAATCTCTCTTTAAAATCTCTTGCAAGTATAGCTGTCCCCTCTATTCCAGCTGTCTTAGACATAACTATCAAGTCTCCAGGTCTGCCACCACCTGATTTTATTGGTTTACTTGATACAAGTGGTCCCATCATGAATCCGCAGACTATGCTGTGTGAAATATTTGGAGCAACTTCCGTGTGCCCTGTTACTACCCCGACCCCCAATTCTACACAAGCATCATGTATATCATTTACTATACGTTCCAGCTCTGCCCTATCTGAATCTCTGCTTAGAAGTATTATTGGTGAGAACCATAATGGTCTACCTCCACAAACAGCTACATCGTTCGCATTAATATGTACAGAAAGCCACCCAATCCTCTCAGAAGCACCAGTAATAGGGTCGCAGGAAACAACAATAAACCTACTACCACTCTTAACAATACCTGCATCCTCCCCGAAAGATGGACCGAGAACTATATCTCTCCTCCTAGCTCCTAGTTTCTTAAAGACTAGTTCTTCTAAAACTTCTTTATCAACCTTACCGAGCCTCAGCCTCAAACTACTCCTCAAGACGAATTCGAGAGCTTCTTATTAAAAAAGATAGTGAATTTATTTACGTTAGAATTTTTAGACCGTTCTAGAGGATGATGAATATCACATTTCCTAGAACTCGGTGAGAAATACACTTATTTTGTTAGATTTTTTTTCAGAAATCTATGATAAGTATGTCTTACTTGAGAATGTAGTGCATGATTGATAGCTCTAGCTGGGTTAAGAAGAAAAGCTTGAAGTTCTAATAGGAATTATTTCCCAACTTACAGAACTTTACAGAACTTGATGTATTTCTGTAACCTACTTTCTTCTTTTCAGTATGCTTTCTACTCTATGTATATCTGATGGATTGGAGACTCTTAGGAACATGAGGAGTTTCTCATCGAAGATTCTTAAGCTATTACTCGATAGGTATAGGACTTTCTGAACTTTCTTAACTATTGAGTCCATGTCTTCTCCACGATTTTTCGAGAATACTTCAAGGAATGGTTTCCTCTGGTAGGAGGCCATAGTATAAATTGTTTCTCTAGCTTGATTCCTAGGTAGAACTGCAGAAAACTTCTGAGAAGCTTCAACTAGAAACGTTGTAAAATCCCGAGTTAGTAACGGTGAATCACATGGAAGGATTAGAACGCTTTCATTCTCTATAGATGATAATGCGAATTCTATCTGGCTCCTAATCGATCCCGATAGATTGTTCGAGAATATAATCTTAGCCCAGTATTCTTCAGCTAGACTTCTATATGCTTCAACTTTCTTTTCATCATCAACAGCAATAAATATATTTGACACCTCATCTGGGATAACCTCTAGAACATACTGTATCATCGGTTTACCAGCAATAGGTATAAGACCACGCTCAAACCCCTTAAACCCCCTCATATTAGCAAAGATAACAGCCGCCGACTCCCTCAATTCCTTAACCTTCGATAGAGGATTAGTAGAAAATAAGATTTAAAGATATAACCTTCTTAGGAATCAAACCAACTAAATTTAGCTACTACTCATCCTAATTAGTCTAATAAAAGTCTTCTCGAAGCTCTAAATCTACTACGACACTTTATTCATATGAGAACGTTGTAATCTGGTATGGCTCCAAGATAGATGGTAGTGGCCACATTAGAAGTACCTCATAGTTAAGCTTCATTGCCTGCTCTGAGGTTCCTCCACCTAGAAGGAGTTCAAGTATGCTTGGAGCTCTAGGTCTAATCCATCTTCTAGGAGAATCTTCAGGTATTCCAGCTAACTGGCATGCCCTCTTTACAGCATCATCAATTGAACCAATACCATCGATAATCCCAGCTTGGAGAGCTTGAACACCAGTATATGGTCGAGCAGTAAATACTTCATCATAATCTTTTATTTTTGTTCCTCGGTGTTCTCTGACACGCTCCTTAAAAACTTCAGCTATAGAATCTATCATAGACATTAATAAGCTCCTCTCTTCATCTGTTATTTCTCTCCAAGCGCTTCCAACATCTTTCAATCTTCCACTCTTGAATGTTTCAGCTTTTACTCCAAGTTTATCCATAAGCTCTTTAAAGTTTAGTATTATGCTCACAGCACCAACTGACCCTGTTAAAGCATGAGGTGAAGCAATTATCTCTCTTGATGGTAGAGCGATATAATATCCACCTGAAGCTCCATACTCAGTAATATATGATACGACAACCTTCTCTTCACTTAACTTCTTAAGCATACTGTATATTTCCTCAGACGCTGCAGCACTCCCACCTGGGCTATTTATCACTAATACAACAGTTTTTATGGTTGGGTCACTACTAACTTGGCGGACTAGCTGTTCAACCTCACTTGGTGTAAGAACATTACCTGAGATTAGAGTTAGAGGAGACTCAGAGTATGCAATGGTCCCAGAAAGCTCAATCAATCCTACATACTCCAATCTTGCAGCAGTTACAGGAGATTGGAGAAAGTAGTATATTCCCGAAGATAGAGTACCTCCTATTATCAAGCCTATTAGGAACCAGACCCACCACTTAAGACTTCCACGCATACCACATCCCATGTTTACCATTCTATAGGAGAAGATAAGGATTTTTAAAGACAAGATTAAGTCATGGATCTTACAACTCCGTATTTGTGATATGTAATCTTAGGCTATATCTAGAGATACTCTTAACGTCTTATGTTGAATTAAGTTTCCTGAAAGGCTTAATATATGAGGCTGGAGAGAAGCTGTTCTCGGTGAATAAGAAGTTGAAGTTCCCCTTCGGGATAAGAAGTGAGAAGCAAGCTCAAAGCCAGCCTAAACCATTTGCTATACTAATGAATAATAGGTTAATGGATATACTAACCCATCTAAAGATTCAATCTGAGAAGCTTAAGAGGACATACCAAAGGTTGCTTGCAAGAGATAGAACACTATTCGAGGCATGTATAAGAGCTGAGCAAGAACTTGATAGGGATAGAGCTGTAATATATGCTAACGAGATAGCTCAACTTAGAAAAATGAGTAGAACAGTCCTCAGAAGCCAGATATCTCTAGAGAAAGTTATACTAAGATTAGAGACAGTACAGGAATTCGGAGATGTTATGAGAGCACTTGCACCTGCAACCAAGATTATAAAGCAAGTCCAATCGGAATTGTCAGGTTTAGTTCCAGAAGTCGCTTCTGCCCTCAGAACAGTAGATGAAATGCTTGAAACAGTAATAATAGAAGCTGGAAACGTTACTGGAGCACAAATCTCAGTAATGGTCTCAGATAGTGAAGCTCAGAGAATACTAGAAGAAGCTGCAGAAGTAGCTGCTCAAAGAATGAACAGCCAGTTTCCACAATTACCTGAAACACTTAAAGATGTTACAAGCGAGCAATCTACAAACAACAGTAAACTTCGCAGCCCATAAATAAGATTTCAAATAAACGATGACACCCCTTAACATCCCACTGGTTAGTGAGCGAGTTAACATATTTGAGGGTTCAGAACGCTAGAACTTTTCTTCATAATATCATTATATTATTCACATCAATATGTATAGTTGGAGATTATGCGGAGAAGCCTTTCGTTTTTTAAGTCTAACTTATAAATAAGCTCAAATGCAGGTTTCTTCTATATATGAACATTATGGTACATCAAGAATATTTATATTTTTCCTATACATAGAAGAATGTGGCACGCATCCATGAAACCAGAGCATGTTTCTTTTTTTGAGGAACCGAGACCCCCTATACCTGGTAATCTACTCTTCGAAGCATTAACTCCTCCGAAAGAGATCATCTTAGCGGTAAATCCAAGAGTAACTATAGAGGTGGTAGAAGGAGTCTTAAAAGCAGCTAAAGATACTGAGAACATAGTAATTCTCGAGCTAGCGTTATCTGAGATGAATCTTAAGGGTGGATACACAGGTCTTACACCAAAAGCATTCGCAGAAAGAGTTAGAAGAGCAGCAGAGAATGTAGGCTGGTTTGGATATGTCCTCCACGCAGACCATGTAGCTGTGAGAAAAGGAACAGATGAAGAAATAGACAACATAAAGAAAGAGCTAGATGCAAGAATCAATGCAGGGTTCACAAGCTATGCAATCGATACTTCATACTTATTCGACGTAACCAAAGATACAGTATCAGAACAGTTAAAGAAGGTTATAGAGTTAGGAACAGAATTATTTAATTACTTAGATGAAAGGATAGGTCACAAAAACTATGGGAGGGAAGGAGAAGTTGGAGAGATTGGGAAGAGTGAGCTGACGGAAGTTGATGAAGCTTTATACTATGTTGAGAGTATGAAGAAGAATGGAGTCAGCCTCCACTGGCTTGCAATAAATAATGGCTCAAAACATGGAGTATCTGTAGATGCTCAAGGAAACATCATACCACAGCTTGGAATCAATATAAAGAGAACAGTAGAAATAGTTCAAGCATTATGGAGTAATGGATATCCAACTAGGATAGCTCAACACGGGGTTAGTGGAACACCCCTCCACCTCATCGCAGAAGCATTCCCGAAAGGAATGATAAACAAAGGAAACGTAGCAACATACTACATGTTAATGGTATACGATATACTTAGAATCTATGAATCAGAACTCTTCAGAAAGATATACCGATGGGTAATCGAGAAGTACAGAAAGGAAGGAGTTCCAGAGATTGAAGTATTTACGGAGAACTGTAAACACGCTTTAAAAGAATTCTTCGATGAACTTGAGAAGATAAGCGATGAGACAAAAGAAGCAATAAGAGCTAAAGCATACGCTGACACACTACTACACATTAAAGCATTTGGAATGGAGAAAACAGCTAAGAAACTCTATGAATACCTAAAGATTAGAAATATAAAATATGGATAAGCTTTCTTACAAGTCTGCAATTTCTTACTTTAGGATCTACTTACGGGGTAAGGTTTAATATTATCACATACATTCAATCATTGACTGGAATGCATTTTCACAATTCTTTCATTATTGTTGAGTATAAGATAAGAAATCTAAAGTATTCAATCTTAAGATATATGAGATTGTTATATTGTTTGTAGGAGGCGACGACATATGTCAGAAGTTTATAAGAAGTTTTTAATCCCTCCTCCTAAAATAGCTCCATCGATACTCTCTGCAGATTTTAGAAAGCTTGGAGAAGAAGTTAAGAAGGTTGAGAAGGCTGGGGCAGACATGCTACACTTTGATATAATGGATGGTCACTTTGTACCAAACATAAGCTTCGGCCCCATGGTTGTAAAAGCTTTGAGAAGTGAAGTTAGTATACCGTTCCTCGTACATTTAATGGTTGAGGACCCTGAGAAGTTCCTGGAGCAAACGATAGATGCAGGCGCCGACATAGTACTATTCCACGTAGAAGCTTCACCACACTCATGGAGAATCCTAGAATCTATAAAGAAGAGAGGGGTAAAAGCAGGTATAGCTTTAAACCCTGCTACACCCTTATCCACGGTCAAGTATATGCTGCATGAACTAGATATGATTCTCTTAATGACTGTTAGCCCAGGCTTCGGAGGTCAGAAATTCATACCTAGAATGCTTGGTAAAATAAGCGATTTGAGGAAGCTCCTCACTATGAAAAAGCTTATGCTAGACGTGGCCATAGATGGAGGAGTAACTTTTGAGAATATTGAAGAGATAATAGAAGCAGGAGCAAACGTTATAATAGCTGGTACAGGCATCTTTGGTCAAGCCGACATCGAAGAAGCAACGATGAAGTTAAAGAAGATAGCAAACGAAAAATATGCAAGAATAATATCAAGCCAAGTGTAGATAATATTACTATAAGATTTTCCTCAAGCTCTCTCGATAATCTTAAGGAGACTCTAGGCTAAACACCTAGTTTCTCCGAGATCCACCTAAACAAGTCTGTCCTAGGCTTCCATGAAAGTATCTTTTCAGCAGAAGATATATCTGCAACACTATATCTTACATCATTCTTTCTAGGTTCTCGATAGCTTATCCCTACGCCAGTCTTCTCATCAATATACTCTGCAAGCTCTCTTATCTTAACAGGTCTACCTGAACCTATGTTAATAATCTTTCCAGATGCTGATTTTTCTATGTAAGCTTTATAGAAAGCTTCTACCACATCCCCCACATATATGAAGTCTCTAACATTCTCTCCATCACCATATACTGTGAGAGGTCTATGAAGACTTGCAGATTCTAGGAACTTCTTTACCACCCCAGCTCTAGCCCTCTCACCATACACGTTGAATAACCTGAGGATAGTAACATCAACACTATCTAAATGTTTTAGACATTCCTTCTCTGCTTCAAGCTTTGTATACCCATAAAAGTTTAAGGGATTCGGAGTCATATCTTCCACAGCAGGGTTCTTCAATTCTCCGTAAACAGCTGCAGAGCTAGCATAAACCACTTTCATGCTCCTCTCCAAAGCAGCATTGAGAACGTTTATTGTTCCCACGACGTTTACACTCCAGTAGCTAGACTTCTCAATCTCGCTCTCCTCAACATCTGTTAAAGCAGCTAAGTGGAATACTACATCCCCAGTTAATGCTTTAGTTAGCCTACAACTATCTCTAACATCAATAACCTCTACTTCCACGTTATCCATCCCTGAAAATTTCTCGAAGACGTCTACCGAAGCCCTATATAGATTATCTATAACCTTAACCCTGAACCCATTCTCCAGTAAGAATTCTACGAGATGGCTTCCGATAAAACCGCATCCACCAGTTACAACAGCATCCATCCATAGACTCAAAGCAAACCCATACTAAAAACCTTGGTAAAGCCAGCTTAAGAGTTAAAAGAGAGAATACGCAAAAGTATCTCTACAAGATAAACCATAACTATACAGTCGGATAGAATACTAGGAAATCCTTATATCCACCCAAATACACTATAAACATGGCATTAATGAAAGTCTCCAATGAAAGATTGGAGACTAGATGCAGATGAGCCTTGAAGCTCAAGATGAAGCATCTACAGGAATAAGAGATACAGCCAGCTAGATAGTAGAAGAACCCACACCCTAGGCCTGAGAACGCCGACCGGTGGATGCCTCGGCTCAGGCGCCGAAGAAGGACGTGGCAAGCTGCGAAAAGCCCCGGGTAGCCGCAGGCGGGCGTTGATCCGGGGATCTCCGAATGGGACTTCCTGGGAACTCAACCCTAAAGGTTGAGTTCTCACTCCCAGGTTTAACCCTGGGAGAGGGAACCCCCCGAACGGAAACATCCAAGTAGGGGGAGGAGAAGAAACCAAAATGGGATTCCCCGAGTACCGGCGAGGGAAAAGGGAGGAGCCCAAACCAAACCTCTAGGGGATAACCCTAGAGGGATGTGGGGTGATGGACTCGGGGTCCACCCTAACCCATCGATCCGAAGTGCCCTGGAATGGGCCGCCGAAGAGGGTGAAAGCCCCGTAGGAGAAGATGGGGAGGGTGATGCCCGAGCTCCCGAGTACCACACCTTGGATATGGTGTGGGAAGTTGGGGGCCATCGGCCTCCAAGGCTAAATACGTCCTGAGACCGATAGCGCACCAGTAGCGTGAGCGAAAGGTGAAAAGTACCCCGGGAGGGGGGTGAAAAGCGCCTGAAACCGGTCGGTAACAGACGTGTGCGGCCTGGAAGGGCAATCCCCGCGAAGATCCCTCGATGGGGGTCGAGCGGGGATACCAGGGTCGCATGCTCCGTCTTGAAACACGGGCCGGGGAGTGCATGGTCGTGGCAAGCCTAAGGGCTTCTCAAGCCCGTAGGCGTAGGGAAACCGACTTGCCCGCAGCCGGGTAAAACCCGGTGAGGGGCGGGGTCCCAAAAGGGCCTGAAGTCACGGCCATGCGGCTAGAAACCGGGCGATCTAGCCCTGGGCAGGGTGAAGCCGGGGGAAACCCCGGTCGAGGCCCGTAAGAGGTCCTGACGTGCAATTCGGTCTCCTGACCTGGGGCTAGGGGCTAAAAACCAATCTAGCCCGGTGATAGCTAGTTCCCCCCGAAGTGTCTCGCAGGACAGCCCCAGGCGAGGTAGCCCGCGGGGTAGAGCACCGATAGGGGGGTAAGGGCTCGAAAGGGCCCGCCTTCCTTTCGAACTCCGAATCCGCGGGCGCCGTAGACCCTGGGAGTGGGGGATGGGGGGTAAGCTCCTATCCCGAGAGGGGAACAACCCAGACCCAGGGTTAAGGCCCCTAAGTGCCCGCTAAGTGAACAAACCAAAGGGCGTCTCCAGCCTAAGACAGCGGGGAGGTAAGCTTAGAAGCAGCTATCCTCTAAGGAGTGCGTAACAGCTCACCCGCCGAGGCTGGGGGCCCCGAAAATTGACGGGTCTAAGCGGGCCGCCGAAACCCCGGTCCACCAAGCGCTCGCTTGGTGGAGGTAGGAGGGCGTGGCGGTTGGGCAGAAGCCGGGCCGTGAGGTCCGGTGGACCGACCGCCAATGTAGATCCCGGTGGTAGTAACAGCGAAGAGAGGTGAGAATCCTCTCCGCCGAAGGGGCAAGGGTCTCCTGGCAATGCGTCGTCAGCCAGGAGTAAGCCGGTCCTAAGGCCGACCTTAACCGGGTAGGCCGAAAGGGAAACCGGTTAATATTCCGGTGCCGCGGGGGTAGGATTGCGGCGACGCAAGCCAGCCTCCTGACGCTTCGGGGTAGGCTGAGCCAAGCCGTAGCTTGGTCTAACCTCATAAGCCTGGGGAGTGCCGTAAAGGCGAGAACCAGGTGAAAGAGGGATGGGGCCCCCGTATGGGGGCTTCAGCTGATCCCTGGAGCCGGTGAAAAGGGAGGCTGGAACGAGCCCCCGCGACCGTGCCAAGAACCGACACAGGTGCCCCTAGGTGAGAAGCCTCAGGTGTGTGGGGTGACTCCGGGCGAGGGAACTCGGCAAATTAGCCCCGTACCTTCGGTAGAAGGGGTGCCTGCAGTCTTGGGCCATGCGCCTGGGACTGCAGGTCGCAGTGGCAAGGGGGTCCCGACTGTTTAATAAAAACATAGGGAGCCGCAAGACCGAAAGGTTTTGAACGGCTCCTCAATCCTGGCCAGCAGGGGTACCTGAACCCCGGGTCCAACCGGGATAAGGGCCCCTAAACGCCGGGAGTAACTCTGACTCTCTTAAGGTAGCCAAATGCCTTGTCGGGTAAGAGCTAGGATAACTATGCCTGGGTACGAGAATTACCTAAGTAATCCTCTATCTAAGCGATAATAATCAATAAATAACTTAGTATTAAGTGACCCGGTAGTAAGTAGTTTGAAAGCATGGTTGAAGATAAGGACTCCAACGATTGTTATTGTTAATGAAGATCATAGTTACATATTTGGAGTTTAGATTTAGGTCGTTAATCTTTATGATCCCATCTAGAAGGTACCGTGTTGAAATCCTTGTAATGTACTAAGTTTTCAAATTTACACCTCCACAATATCCAGGCATAGTTATTCCTGCTCCCCGAAAGTTCCGACGTGCATGAATGGATCAACGAGGGCCCCACTGTCCCCGTCCGGAGCCCCGTGAACCCACATAACCTGGATGAACAGTCCAGGGACTCCCAGCGGGGAGAGAAGACCCTGTGGAGCTTTACTGCAGCCTGTCGCTGCGGCATGGCTGGAGGTGCAGAGTGTAGCCGGGAGCCGTAGATCCCAGCCTCTCCGGGGGCTGGGGGAGGCGCCGATGTAACACCGGCCACTTCTGGCTGTGCCGCTAACCGGGGCCTGTGCCCTGGGACAACGGCAGGTGGGCAGTTTGGCTGGGGCGGCACCCCCTCGAAAAGGTATCGAGGGGGCCCAAAGGTCGGCTCAGGTGGGACAGAAACCCACCGTAGAGTGCAAGGGCAAAAGCCGGCCTGACTGCGCCCTCCACAGTAAGGGGCGCAGGGGGGAAACCCGGGCCTAGCGATCCATCGTCTCCCACCGATGGGGGGCGGTGGTGACAGAAAAGTTACCCCAGGGATACTGCGCGCATCATCCGATCTCCCGCGAAATTAGCGGGTAAGGATGAGATGGCGCAGCCCTAGAACAGGCTCGTCGCGGGCGAGAGTCCCCATCAGGTCCAACTGAGTAACTTTAATCTTTAATTAAGTATACGTTGTTATAAATATGGGTAAAATGCTGAATTCTAGAAACATTGAGATCGACATAATTGATAGGCTAGATTCGAGATATGTTAAAAATTATGTTAGATTTTTTGATGACAAGATCATAGTTGTTGGAGGGAAGAATGGACAGCGAAGGTATCTAAACGTAATTCCGCGATTAATCAAGTTTGATGAGTTCGTCTCATATAATCTAGGTTTATGGATAGGTGACAGATGGGGTGGAGAGTCTAGGGTAGGATTAAAGAATAAAGACATAGCCTTGATAACCATTTTTAAATCATTTCTCCAGCATACGCTACACCAGGAAGACGTTAATGAAGTGATAATTCGAAGAAGTGGTGAAGTAAATATTGAAGCACAGATTAATGATGCATTACAAGCTAAAATGAATTTACGAGTTATTGAAGACCCGTCTATGTTTGGTAACTGGGTCTATGGGGTCTACGTACAGAATGGTACTCTGAGAACTAAAGTGATGGATAGGCTTACAAATGAGCTTCCTGAAATCCTTCAAAGATCCTCCAGAGAGATCATTGCCGCTTTTATTAGCGGCGTCATAGATGCAGAGGCATACATGGATTATAATAAGAAGAGAATTGCAATAACAGTCTCATTGAAGAAAAAGACTGGAAGTTTCGAAGTTAACCTGTATTCATGGTGTTTAAAGAGATTATTCGTCCCCCATTTTATCATAGAAGATAGATTTTCACAAGTAATAAAAGTCCCGTATAAAGGCGTGCAACCTTTAATAGAGTTGGTTAAACCTTACATGAAATCCATCCACAAGAAGAATATGCTCCTCAGTTGGACCTGAGGACAAATCGACCCCGCGGCTTGGTACCTCGATGTCGGCTCTTCCCATCCTGGCCGTGCAGCAGCGGCCAAGGGTGCGCCTGTTCGGCGATCAAAGGGGAACGTGAGCTGGGTTTAGACCGTCGTGAGACAGGTCGGATTCTACCTGCTGGGAGCGGTGGCCGCTTGAGGGGAAGGTGCTCCTAGTACGAGAGGAACGGAGCGCCGGGGCCAACGGGGTACCGGTCCTCCTACAGGGGGTAGCCGGGCACCTGCGCCCCCGCGGATAAGGGCTGAAAGCATCTAAGCCCGAAGCCGCTCCCGAGATCAGGCGGCCACTTGGAGGTCATGGGGTCTGGCGACAGACCTCGGCCTCCAACGAGGGCACCCGTAGAAGACGGGTTTGATGGGGTGGAGGTGTAAGAGCGGAGGCCTTGTGCCGGACGCTCTCAGCCTGCCACTCCCAATAGCCCGAGAGGCCTAGGGTCTTCTTCTACTATCTAGGCGAATGTATCTCTTATTCCTGTAGATGCTTCTCCATGATATCCCTGCTCGGATCTCTTCCCTCAACTATACGTATCTACAGCTCATCGAGGATTCTGGGGTGAACTTCTTGTATCCTTCTTAAAGCTTCTGGTTAGATGATTCTATATAGTTGAAGCTTACAGAAATATACAAAAATATCAAGTAGGATGATCTGGGATGGGATGGAGGCTGTAGTTTCAGAAGATCTCGTTAAAATCTATGAAGGTGGGGTTAAAGCATTAGACTCTGTCAGTCTATCTGTTAAGTCAGGCATAGTCTTCAGCTTACTCGGTAGGAATGGTGCAGGCAAGACGACTTTCCTCAGGATTATGGCTACCCAGCTCCTACCTACTAGTGGCAGGGGATACGTTCTCGGGCATGACATAGTATCCGAGGCTGGGAAGATAAGAGAAAAGATAGCTGTTATCCCTCAAGAATCTAGACCAATGTATATCCTGACAGTGAAAGAACATGTAAAGTATTTCCTTATGATGAGGGGGCTGCCTATGAATGAAGCATCCCAGCGTTCATCAAGGATAATCAGGGATCTAGGTCTAGAAGAGTATTCTAACATGCTATGTATGAAGCTTTCAGGAGGTTTGAGGAGGAAGGTTCTCGTTGCTATGGCCATGGCTACTGAAGCTGAGATACTCTTCCTAGATGAGCCGACGACAGGTTTAGACCCTCTCTCAAGAAGGCTTGTATGGGATGTAATCCAGAGAGCTTCCATGTCTGGGCAGACAATATTCCTAACAACACATTACATGGATGAAGCTGAGAAGATATCAAACGAGATAGCGATAATACATAGTGGGAGACTGCTTGCATCTGGAACCTTAGAGGAACTTAAGAAGCTTACACCATACAAGCTGAAAGCTGAAATCCCCTCAGACAGTATAAGAATTGAGGAGTTAAGTGAGTATGGTAGAGTTTTGAAGCTTGGTAGGAGAATCATAGTGTACATGGCTGATGAAGAATCTTCGAGGAAGCTTCACGACTACTGTATCTCGATGAGAACACCAGTAACATTCTCTCCACTAAGCCTTGAAGACTTATTCATAAAACTGGTGGGAGAAAATGAATATAGCTAGAGAGATTAGAGCATTGAATGCATTGGTATTGATGAATGGGTTGAAGCCTATTGTTAGGAGCCCGCTATGGTTGGTCGTTGAACTATCTTTCCCACTCACGTTAATATTCTTCATCTCTCTATATGCATCAGAGAAAGCTGTATCAGAAGCATTAATAGGTGCAGCGATATCTTTGATGACTCTGAGTGGGCTAGCTCTACAGAGCGATGTTGTATGGCTTAGGGTAGAATTAAAGTTTCAAGACATGGCTGTTGCATCACCAATCTCCCCGACAACCTACATGCTTGGATTAGCTCTATCCGAGCTAGCTTACAGTTCTCCAGCGATCCTCCTAATCATGGTATTGATGATTCTTAGAGGAATGATAACTCTCAGAAGCATACCGTTGATTCTTCTATCATTGATACTGTGCTGGCTATTCGCTACATCTCTTGGATTCTACTTATCAACAAAAATAACAGACCTTAGACACATATGGGCATTAAGTAGTTTACTCTCAGTATTGATAAGCATGCTGCCACCAGTCTACTACTCAATAGAGCTTCTCCCAGAATGGGCTCGGATTCTAAGCCTCATCATCCCGACAACACATGCAGCACTCCTCGCAAAAGATGCTGTAAGCTTGACGAGTCTAACTTTACTCAATAAATTTATCAGCCTCACCATACTCTTAACATGGACGATAACATTAACTATAATCGCAGCTAAGAGGTCTACATGGAGAGAAAAATAAAGAATTCTATGGGTTACGTGATTAAGCTATGATCTATGGGTAGTGGATAATCCTGTGAATACGTTAGTATACTCATGTAGTTCGATTGGGACTTTCCGTATTGTACCGACGACTTCCTCTATCTTTACTGGTAGGATATCCATCCCCCTCAAGACTATCACGTATCCATACTTCCCTTCTTTCACGAGGTCTACTGCTTTGAAGCCAAGCCTTATCCCTAGAACTCTATCATACGCTGATGGTATGCCCCCTCTCTGGATATGGCCTAAAACTACAGACCTAACTTCTTCACCAGTCCGCTTCTTAATCTCCTCTTCCAAGACTTTTGATACTCCACCTAGACGTATATGCCCGAATTCATCTCTCTCAGTAGATGCGGTGACAAGCTCACCAGTAGTTGGGATTGTTACACCTTCAGCTACAGCGATAAGAGTGTAGGGCTCACCTCTCTCTCTACGTTCTTTGATAATCCTGCATACCTCATCTATATCTACAGGTTTCTCAGGTATTAAGATAATGTGTGCGCCTCCCGCAATTCCTCCCATAAGTGTCAGCCAACCAGAATACCTGCCCATTATCTCAGCAATCATTACACGTTTATGAGATTTAGCAGTTGTATGTAGTTTGCCTAGAGCATCAGCTATCGTCTCGACAGCAGTCCAGAAACCTATAGAGTAGTCCGTTAAAGGTAGGTCATTATCTATCGTTTTAGGTATCCCAACAACTGGAATGCCTGCATCATATAGCTTCTTAGCTGCACCTAGAGTATCATCTCCACCAATAGTTATCAAAGCATCTAATCCAAGCTTCTTAAAGTTCTCAACAACAGTCTTCAACTCTGCTTCAGATTTAGCAGGATTCTTCCGTGAAGTTCCAAGGATTGTCCCACCTATCCAATAAATATCTTCAACATCCCTGGTAGTCAGCTTCCTCGCTTTTCCATAAAGCAAACCCTTATAACCATCCTCCACTCCATAAACTTCATAACCATATTGAGCAGCTCTAACAACTATGCCTTGAATCACAGCATTAAGCCCAGGGCAGTCTCCCCCACCCGTCAAAACACCGACTTTTCTCATTGGTGCTTCCAGTTATATTTTAGCTTAACTTCTATATATACGTGAGGTTGATTATTTAAATTAATAACTCGGCACGAAAATATGGAATTCAAGTAGAGAATAGATCTAATGGTGCCCATAAGAAACTGTAGTGTAATTTTTCTTAAAGTATCTTCGACCTAATTATATTTAGTTGATAAATTCCTGAGTAATTATTATACTTCCAGTTGTTGGGGATTTTCTAGGAATTTGCTAATGATAGATAGGAACTTGGCTGCTGGTACTCCATCTATTGCTCTATGGTCGAAAACTAATGTTAGATAACCAATATAAGCTATTCTCCAACCTGAATTAGTGGGTATTATCTGTGGCTTCGTGGCCCCCATCCCTAGGATAGCTGTATCGGGTGGGTTGATTATCGGGGTGAAGTATGTAATGCCCATCATACCTAGGTTTGTTACAGTAAAGCTGTGACCAGACTGCTGTGCTAGGGTTATCTCTCCACTCCTACCCTTCTCAGCATACTCATCTATTAGGCTCGATATCTCTATGAGCGTCTTTTTATCTGCTTCCCTTACAACGGGGGCTCTTAAACCTCTAGGAGTATGAACAGCTACAGCTATGTTAACATCATCATGGTAGACTAGCTCATCCCCCTCAAGTGTAACATTCATCTCCGGCATTTCTCTCAGAGCTAATGCAGCAGCTTTAACACCATAAGCAGTAAATGATACTCTATTCCCAAGCATCCTCCTATGCTCCAGTAGCCTGTCTGCAGAGTACTCAGCCATTAGAGCAACGGGTAACGCTTCATGGAAACCCGGCTGGAGCCTCTGGCTAATAGCCTTCCTAACACCTGCAAAAGGTATCCTCCGAGAAGGCATGAAGCATCCCCTGCATCATCAAGAAATCTATGATTCTTCAATAACCGCGATAGCTTCCCCGACTTTAACTACTTCATCCTGCTTCCTAAGTATCTTTACCAGCTTCCCCCTATAAGGTGAGGGAAACTCAAAAGTAGTCTTCTCACCTTCTATAACAGCTAAGACCTCGTCCTTCTCCACAAAATCACCCTCCTTCTTTAACCATTCAATTATCCTCCCCTCCTCCATCAAGGGGTCGAATCTAGGCATCTTAACCTCAACCATAACCTACACGCCCCTTCCACGATACACCCACTCTCTTACATAAAGATTCACATAAAATAGATCAATCTAACAGCTTACTACTTTTTCAACTGCTTTTACTATTTTTCTAACGTCAACCATATACTCTTGTTCGAGAGGTGGGGAGAATGGGACAGGCATAGGTGGAGAGTTAACACGGATGATAGGTGCCTTGAGAGAGTGGAAATGATACTCAGTTACATATGCTGAGATCTCAGAAGATACGCCTCCAGTCTTAACGCTATCTTCAGCGATTACAAGTCTATGTGTCTTCTCCAAGGATTCTACTATCGTATCATAATCTATCGGTTGGATAGTCATCAAATCTATAACTTCTACATCAACCCCTTTCTCTTTTAAAATCTTGGCAGCCTCCAAGCATAAGGGTACAGTCCTTGAAATCCCTATCAATGTTACATCCTCTCCTTCTCTTTTAACGTCACATTTACCTATAGGTGTCAGGTATTCTCCCTCAGGAACCTCCCCCCTCATCCGATATAGTGAAGCTGCCTCAACAAATATTACTGGGTCATCATCGCGGATAGCTGATTTCAGGAGTCCCTTAGCATCTCTTGGTGTAGCGGGGGCTACAATTTTTATACCAGGAGACTGTAGGAAACAAGCTATCAATACTTGACTATGTTGAGCTGCGTGAGCCCTACCTAGACTATATTGAGTCCTTATGACTAGAGGTAGTTTTACCTGCCCACCACTATAGAATCTTAATTTTGCAGCATGCGTTACTAACATATCCATAGCTAGAGTCATGAAATCCATGTACATTATCTCTGCAACTGGTCTAAGCCCCATCAATGCTGCACCAATAGCTGCTCCAGCAATAGCCGCCTCAGAAATAGGCGTATCTCTAACACGTTCAGGTCCAAACTCATCGATCAATCCTTTCGTAACCTTAAAAATACTGTAAACAGCTACGTCTTCTCCGAAAACAATTACCCTGGGATCTCTCCTCATCTCTTCAATTAAAGCTTCTCTTAAAGCATCTGCGTATGAAAGTTCTCTAACGCCACTCTCCATATCTTGCTTCACCACTCACATATACATAGCTCCATAGATCATTAAACTCTAGAACAGGGTCACTCTCAGCCTCCTCGATAGCTTTTTTCAATTCTTGCTGTATCCTATCATCAATATTCTTTATCTCATCATCAGTTACCAAACCCAGGCTCTTAAGCTTTAAAGAAAATCTCTCTATCGGATCCTTCTTCATCCAGAATTCAACTTCTTCTCTCGGTCTATAGAATCCAGTATCATATACTCCATGCCCCTTCTTCCTGTATGCTCTACACTCGATGAATACTGGACCATTTCCTTCTCGAATATATTCAGCAGCTTCCTTGGCAGTCGAGTAAACTGCTAGAACATCGTTAGCATCAGGGATCAGGTATGATCTGACACCATAAGATGCAGCTCTAGCTGCTATACTTTCCCCAGCACACGCTTTATAGAAAGGCGTAGATAAAGCATAATAGTTATTCTCACATACGAATAAGACTGGGAGTCTCCATACTGCAGCTAGATTTAATCCCTCATTAAATGCTCCAGTATTTACAGCTCCATCTCCGAAGAAGACTGTCGCCACCTTCTTTAATCCTAGATATCGTATCCCTAACCCGATACCACACGCAATCGGTATACCGCTTCCAACTATAGCGGTTGCAACAGGGATAGAATGTCTTAAGCTTAGAGCAGCATGCATGGATCCTCCTAAGCCTCTACAAGTACCCGTTGCTTTTCCGAACAGCTCTGCCATCAAGTCTTTAAATGGGACTCCTCTAGCAACTCCATGCCCATGGTTTCTATGAGTGGAAATTATGGGATCATCTGGATGGAGAGCGTATATCACCCCCGTAGCAACAGCTTCCTGCCCTAGATAGAGGTGGCATGGACCTATAAGCTTCCCTTCTACGATAAAAAGCCTCTCAACAGCTTCTTCAAAACGCCTAATACGCAGCATCACCTCAAACATACGCAACAAATCACTATCATCCAATCCAAGCTCTCTGTAACTTTCTATAGGAAATTCATCTACGATTTTAACAGCTCCTACACTATATTTCTTAGTAATCTCTTCCTCCGGCAAGGATGCTTC
>JAKCEX010000062.1 GCA_023539395.1 Candidatus Geocrenenecus arthurdayi
AATGGTAAGAGGAGGCAGAAGCTCCACTATGCCTTCGATGGACAAAAGATAATCAGGATAAGGAAGCTGACAAAGCTTAGAAACGCTGATGAAATCTATATTGATACGCTATTTCCAGAGAATTACGATGAGATATTAGAATTGCTTAAGAGGAGTATCAAGGTATACTTACTGAAGGATACTACAGTATTGAAGAAGCTTAGAAGTGAGAATAATCTAAGGAAAAGCGATGAAGTTGATGCATTGATGCTTTCAAAGATTCCAAGAGAATACTTCAGGGAATTGACTGCTAGAGAGGTGGAGTTGAAGATTGCTGTGAGACCATTAATAAATAGGTATGAGTGGATTGTGGAGAAGAGGAAGATACTGAAGCAATGGAAGAGTAGAGGCTATGATTATGGTTTCGGAGAATCTATAAGAGCTATGGAAGCTGATAGGAAGAAGGTTGAAAGAGAGATTGTAAGAATGATCAATAGAAGCATCTACAGGGATGTTTATAGAAGAGTTTGTAGTGAGCTTCAAGTGAAGGACAGTGTGGAAGTTGCTATACTGGTCTTGGAGCTACCATTAACTTCAGGTATGGATAAGCTGAAATCATATCTAGGATTCACACCAACCAAGAATGATGGACGCTACAACCACAGATTAAGACGACACCTAGAATCTATTGCTTCTAATATCTACCTCAAGAGCTATAAAAGGAGGACGAGCATTCCAGAAGAGTTCGTTGAAACCATACAAAACACTCAATCCATGAACAGAATATTGCAGAAGCTACAACTAAAAATACTAAAGATTCTACGGAGAACATGGGTTGAAGTAAACAAAAAGCCAGTAACAAACCTGCTGGCCGATGAGCAGTAAAAGCTGTGAGGTCAGCAGGTTTAAAATATTTTCCATGCTTTTCGGCATGTATTCTCTTCTACCCCTGCTGACTTCATGGCTACTATGGCTCATCGGCCAGCCACTCTCCCTAAATTTTTGTTGTAATTTTTTGATATGCGTTTTACTCGCCTCTTTAATTGAAGATAATTGAAATCATGATCTTCAATTTCTAATATTTCTCTAATATTTTTTGGATTCCTTTGATTGCTCTAGATTGTATCCAGAATGGAGTGAGGGGTGAGAGGAGCCTAGTATACTTCTGCTCAGTTGATTCTTTCAAGTCTCCAGGGTCTCCACCATTCTCTAGGTATGCTTTTGAGAATATGTATGCGAATTCTTCAACTAGATTTGCTGGAAGATAATGTGCAGTATATAGTATGAGTTCTGTTAAATCCCATGGTTTTAATCCTTTCAGAGAACATTGTTCAAGATCTGTTAAGTATATTTCTTGGTTACTTGTAAATATGAAGCTGAATGGATTACAGTCTCCCATAGTTACATCATTTAAGTGGAGTTCAGCTAATACTCTACCCAGCTTCTCAGCAGCTTCCCCTGCTTTCTCTAGCCCCCTACTCTTAATGTACTGGATAGTATTTTCTCCTTCAATATATTTCTGGAAGAGAATTTTGTCTTTCCAGTTTATGTGGAGAACTTCAGCCGTATTGAATCCGAGTTCTGCCAGCTTGTTTATGAAGAATATCTCATTACTCATCCTAGTCGAGGCCATAATAGAGAAGTTTTTCACTCCAAGTGCCCAGAGCCAAGCTGCAACCCATTTAAAATCCGACCAGTTAAGATACTTCTTAACAAATATTCTTTCAAGCTTTCCCTCCCTGTAGAATTCTACAGTATAAGTTGCATTCAGTATCCCTCCACTCCTCTTAACCTTGACTCTTCCTACATCTACTCCTACTAGATTTTTAATGAATTCTTCAACAGTTAATCTTATCGGGAATGGTTGGGGGCCAAGACTAGTTATTGTGTAGAGATAATCTTCTGGGTCGGGTATCTTTGGAATCATTAATGTAGAAGGGTCTAGTGTTACGTATCTTATGAAGTCGAGGACTGAAGATTGCTTTGTAGATATGTATAGCTTAAAGATATGCTCAAAGTCTTCAGAAGTATTGATTAATGTCTTCTCTGATAGTACCCTGTCTACAAGCTTCTCCGTCGGAGAATATCCAAGAATGTTCTTCTTTAGGTAGCCTTCATAGACTAGAGTATCTAGACTTTTCTTAAGCTTCTCTAATACTATCTCTATGCTACTCCTATCTAGATTTTTGATGTGGAGCCTAGATAATGGGTAGATTGTAGAGATCCTCTTCAGCTTATCGTATAGTATGTATTCTGGAGTTACTATAAAGAAGGTTGATGAAAGCTTGTAGCTCAGTATTAGGTTTCTAAGCGATTCCATAGATATATGTCTAAAATATGATGCTTCCATGCTTCTCAGGAATTCCCCACCTAGTAGGGGTATGTAGGGTATTAGAAGTAGATGTGCCGCTGCTCCTCCAAGCTCTTCTTGAACGCAGTCTTTCTTGAATAGAGATTCATCAATAATCGTAGCAGATACCAGTACACCATTAATCCTCCTATTCGCAATCTTCATTCTCCCACCTCCTCTACTCAATACTACTAGAAGCTTAGAATAGCCTGAAACCGATTGAGCCTCAGACTGTCTCGGGTTATGTAAGCTGACTGAAACCACTTGTTCATGGGAGAAGCCGAGGAGTGAGATAACCTTCTCTAAGCTGATGCTCTGAGTCATACCTCCATAGAATATGCTTTACTTGAATTTAAAACATTCAATCAGAATATCTACAACCCCTCAAACATCTATTCTATTGAAATATTTTTATCCTAACGTATCTCTATATTTCGTGATGACCTCCCTGGATAAGTTCATTTCATTGGCCTCAAGCTTAGGTGCAACAGATACTGTTATCGAGGTTTACAAGGGTTTGACTAGGATTATTAGATTCTCAAACAATGAAGTAACTGTTGTTAAAGAAATGATGTATGAGAAAACAGCTGTATATGTTGCTATTAAAGAGAAGAGAGCTGTAATTGAAGTAGATGATACCTCGAATGTAGCTATTAAGAAAGCTGTTAAGGATGTTGTTGAGATGGCTAAGAATAGTCAACCATCTGATGTATACGCCCCCCTACCTAGAGGACCATTTAGCTATAAACCTGAGCTACTCAAGATTGGTAAGATCAAGGGGTTACCCGAAAACTTAGTTGGGCATGTTGAGACTGCGGTAAATGCTGCGCTGAATGAAGGTGCAGTAAGGGTTGCAGGCACATTAACCTATACGACAGGGAGGAGAATACTGAAGACGAGTAGTGGAGCTGAAGGCTTATCAAAATCTTCAAGTATATCAATCTCGGTTAGAGCATTCGCAGCAGACGATGCAACAGGCCACTTTGTCTCTGTAGCTACAGATGAGAAAAGCTTTAACCCAGAGATGGCTGGGAGGATGGCTGGAGAGATAGCTAAGCTTGCAGTTAATCCTACAGAGTGTGAGCCTGGAACATATGAAGCTTTACTCGGACCAATGGTCTCAGCAAGTATTATTGAGCAGGTAGGGCATGCTTCTTCAGCTTTCTATGTTGATGCAGGTCTCTCTTTCCTAGCTGACATGATAGGTAGAGAAGTAGCTTCAAATGTTTTAACATTAGTTGATGATCCTACTATCCCTGGAACGGTTGGAGCTGAGCCATTTGATGATGAAGGGCTACCAACTAGGAGGAATGTTATCATAGATTCAGGGGTTATGAAAACCTACTTACATAACTCTACTACCGCTAAAAAGTTTGGAGTAGAATCTACTGCGAATGCTGGGCTAATCGTTCCCCAACCTTTCAATCTCATTGTAGAAGGTGGCGGTAAATCTTTAGATAGCTTAATATCAAGCATCGATGATGGAATATACGTTACTAATAATTGGTATCTAAGATACCAGAATTATAGAACAGGTGATTTCTCAACTCTTCCAAGAGATGGGATCTTCAGAGTTAGGAGGGGTAGCGTAGAGTATCCAGTAAAGAATCTCAGGATAAGCGATAACATGCTAAAAATATTAAAGAGTATACGTGAGGTCAGCCAGGAGAAATATTGGATAACTTGGTGGGAGGTAGATAAACCAGTATATGCTCCATACATATTGTTGAATCAGTTAACATTCACGAAACCATACTGAAAATTAACCGATAGGCAAGCTTATCCTAGAATAGTTCTAGAAGATTCTCTTACTTTCTCTTTTAATTCTTTAAGCTTATCCTGTAAAATCTTCATTAATCTATCTTCAAGCTCTCTAAATTCTCCTTCAACCTTCTCCTTAACCTTAGACCTTAAGCTCAACCTTCTCAACCTCCTCCATCTTCCTCTTCTCAAGTACCCTCTTGATATGTTTTAGTTTTACGAATTCTTCTCTTTCTCTTTCTTCAAGAGTCATAGAGATGAATTTTATCGCTTCTTCATATTTTGGAATTACCACATGCTCCAATGCATTCAGTAATCTCTGAGTCTTCTTCAATTCCTCCGCTAACCTAAATATTGTATTCTCTATTTCTGCTGCTTCACATATTCTTGGTATAAGTTTTCTAAAGTTTTGAGCAGCATCATCTAGATATGCATTAGTATCTTTAAACCCATAGGTTAGGGGGGGCTCAGTAAACCTCGCATCTATTGTTGGGATCTTCACTCCTAGGATTGTTTTTAAACGTATCTCAACATCTATAGTTTCAGGTACCGTTGAAGCTACTGTATCTAGAGTTGAGATACCGATACTCATGTATGCTCTAGAGAGGCTGCTATATGCTTCCCGTAGAGGCGTATAGAGCTCAATCCTAGCTTTCTCAGCTTTCTCAATCATCTCATTCAACTTATTTATCAAGACATCCCTCTTATCCTCAAGTATCCTATGAACATTTCTAGCAACAGAAAGAGAGCGCCTAATCCTAATTAACTCAAGCTTAGTTGGAAGAAACTTACCTCCAAAGCTTACAGACATACTACTGCCTACCTCACCCCCTCATATATGCATTTCTCCATACTGGGCATGCCCAATTTATCCGTACACCCATCTTACTATATCTCTTTAGGCTGTATATTATGATTCTCATATTTGTTAATTCTCTTCCCATCTTTACTCTATCTCCAAACTCTTATTTATGATTCAAATCCTCCTGGATTCTTCCAGCTCTCCCCTTATAACTAGTTTTAGATATATCGCGTTTTGATACTAGCTTAGTATTAAATGCTCTATCACTAAACATGAACCTCCCCTTAGATATTCTTCTAACAAACTCTACCTCAAAACATGTTACCCGACCCCTCTTTTCTATCATTCACCCATCTCTAAACTACCTCGTAATAATATCCAAATCATACTTACACTAACTTTCTTCCATAATGTCCTTTACAGGCTTCTTCCTGATAGAATTGTCGAGAATGAATATGAGAAAGTTCACTACTAGGAGAACGATGAAGCCTGCCACACCCGTAACTCCTGTAACAAGGTCATCCCCTCCCTCAACCACCATTATAGATAATCCTCCAGTAGCGTTGAGGGTGCCATGCATAATAGCGGCTGCAATAACGGAGCCCGACTTTATCCTAGTATAGCTGAATAAAGGGGAGAGTAGGAGGCAGAAGATGATCATCATGAATACACCCTCCACTGGATGCTGTGGGTAATTATGTCCTTGGAGGATGACTGGAGCATGCCATACACCCCAGATGAGCCCGATGAAGACTGAAGATCTCCAGAAACCCATATGGCTAAGTTCTCTTAGAAGAAAACCACGCCAACCCAATTCCTCACCGAGACCAGCAACAGCATTCACCGTAACCCCAGCGAATAAGCCTTGAATCAAAGCAACCCAGAAGATATGTATTGGGGAGGCTGCAGCCTGGGCCCTCAAGAGCTCAAGCTGCTCCACTGGTATTCTCCCTCTAAGTCTCTCAAAGAATCCCGTCATCTCAGGGGAATAGCTTATGCCTGGGATGAGTAGGCTAACCCCTATAGTGGCGAAAGCGATGAGCGGTGGGAGTAGCCAAGCAACCAGCCACCACTTATTTAGTTTAAAGGAGATTCCCAGAGGCTTCCTTAACGGCTCCTTGTAGATAATCTTCTGAACAATGATCGTGGATACCATTGGCATGAACATGAATACTGTTCCCACTATGAGCCCACTGGGCGTCCACCATTCTCCACCCAAGGCGATGAATAGGACCACTGTAAGCCAGCTAAGCATAAAGGTTGTTCCAGTAAACAATCCTATCTTCCTGGCCCTCTGAATGCGGCTTCCAGCATTCATCTCACAGTAAAAACAGCCTCTCTCCTTTAAGTATTTGAAGATCCCATAATTCTATTAATGCTGGCCTGATTAAGCCTTCTTATATAATGGGCAATACTTAGTAATCTAATACATAAGAAAACAAACAGAGATGGAGCATAATGTAAAAACCTTTCAATTCTCTTTTTGAGATTC
>JAKCEX010000016.1 GCA_023539395.1 Candidatus Geocrenenecus arthurdayi
CGGTGGTTCAAGTATCCTATATCCTCCGATAACTGTTTTCACTACTACTAAGCTTATGTCTTCTTTCTTCTCTCTAACTTCCCCTATTATCTCCGCATATCTATAACCTAGTCTATGCATTGTTTCAAGTATTTCTTCTGCAGAACCCCCTTCTACGCCTACTACGGCTACTCCCTCGGATGCTAGGGCTAACGGATCTAACCCGAGCATCTGGCAGTAACTTGCTACAGGTTCTCTTATGGGTATCTTCTCTTCATCTATGATTATAGTTGTATTTGATGATGAAGCCCAGTTATTCAATGTCATGGCTAATCCTCCTCTAGTAGGGTCGCTTGCTGCGTGAATGTCTCCGCCGTACTTTTTCATGAGGGGTATCATCAAGTCTGTGAGAGGTTTAACATCGCTTCTTAATTCATGTTCTTCAAGTGTAAGACCTTTCTGTGCAGCATATATCGCTGCTCCATGCTCAGCTATGGGTCCTGAAACGATTATCTTGTCTCCAGGCTTAAGATTCTTATCTATTATCAAGTGTTCTGCGATGCCAAGCCCAACGGTAGTTATGATGATCTTGTCTAGCTGTCCACGAGGCATAACCTTGAAGTCTCCACCAATCAACTTTACATCTAACCTACTGAATACATTGAACATTGAATCTAGAATCTTATCCAATGTTTCTCTCTCTAATCCCTCCTCAACTACTATAGAATCTAACGCAGCTATAGGAGTTCCACCGAGCATTAAAACATCATTTACCGTTCCAGAAGCTGCAAGCTTCCCAATATCCCCACCTGGAAAGAATATTGGGCTTACAGTATAGGAGTCCGTAGTCACAACAATGTACTTGCCCCCATCTATCGGGATTGCTGCTGCATCATCTGGGTAGTCTATCCCTAGACCGCCTTTGATAGACTTCATCCAAGATGGTAGCTTACTGAAGATAGATTCTTCGAGTAGTTGATTCATCTCTCTTCCACCAGACCCGTGAGCTAACGTAATCTTATCCACACTGACCACCTAGCCTTTTCCGGTTAACCATCTCTTAACAATTCTATCCATTTCTTCGATCTCTTCTATTGATAGCTCCCCTTCTTCAACAAGTTTTTCAGCAGCTTCTCGGATATACTTGAAGCTATCTAGGAATTCTTCTTCTTTAAGCTTAGAGATTATGAAGCCTGCGTGAACTATTACGTAATCGCCTGGTGAAAGGTCATCAACAGCTGAAAGCACTTCTTTTACTATTCCACCAAAATCTACTTTAACGAAATCGTTGGATACTTCTACAACCTTACCGTAGACGCCCCAGCACATCCTACAATAACATATGCTGGGAGAATCTAAAAAATATAAAACTATAACCCAGGTAGAACTCCATCCCTAGAATAATTAGATATAGACCTTCTAAATGATGATCCAGAAGAATTGACTTTGTATTGTCTCCTATAAAGGGATATCTTGTTGTTTACCTTACTAGAGCTTGTTCAGGTCTAGCGAATAATTCAATATACTGTTTAACTCTTGCTTCAAATATGTCTGGTCTAAACTTCATCTCCATTGCTGCGATAGTGTTTAGAGGGTCTTCAGGGTTAGGATTGTTTAGTAGGTTCCTGAGAGTCTCGATTAAAGTTATTACGTGGAGTGATGGAGACCAATCTTCTTTCAAGATGGATTCACATATTCTAGCTGGAACCTCGTCTGTAAAGTTTGGATGCCATATACGTGTCCACCATACAACGTCTGGTGGAGTGTAGGGGAAGGTGCGAGGTATAAGTATCTCTACTTTAAAGTATCCACCTTCGTAGAGTCCTTCTCCGATTATTACCCCTCTATAATGTGTTAGGTCTCCATCAACTACATCGAAGAGAGGCTCATGCTCATGGACTAGTTTGTATTCAAGTGCAAGCCTCTTATACCAGAGAAGCTCGGGGAGCTCAGCATGCACAATCAGACCCCCCTACGGTCCTCGTTATCAATACGAGTTTATCTCCATCTTCTACACCTATGTCTTGAAGTGTTTCTGTATCTTTCAATGCTCTACCCCTGAATGTAAGCCTAGTCGTATCTGGAGGAAGCTTCTTCATAGCACATACTTTTGCTCTTATAGCACCTATAGTAGTTGAAGGTGAAACTTCTAATTCAACCGGGCTTCCACCACCCACTGCGGGGACAACTTTAATCTTCATTAAACCTTCTCTCCCTCAACCTTGTAAGCTATCCACTATAATATATAAATATTTGTATCTTGACTGCTCTACGAAATTCTAAAGAATGCTTACAGAAATACTCTGCGAACCTACAAGGACAATGTATCAACCTGGTAAAGGCCAAGAACCATACATGTATTTAGGGCAAAAATCCTCCAACCATATTGTCTTCCATATAACTTATCGGGAAAATGCAGTAATAGCGCTCCTCCCCATAGGCAATTGTATAAAATCTTATCCTGAAGACTAGATATGTATGATGCGCTGAATCTTCTATTTATGATTAAGTTGAACAACGTTTGTTAAATAATAAATATATTTTAGGAATCCCCAGAGTTTAGAGAAGAATTGAGAGTAAGAATATATCCACTTGCATTGGGTAAAGCTGTAAAATATACGATGATGGATCTTGAGAGGGAAGTAGCAGGTCTCTTGATTGGAAAGTATGAAAAGAGGCAAGATATACTAGAGATATGGGATGCAATATCGGGAAACCAGAAATCATCCTCAGCATTCGTATATCTAGATGAAGAAGTTATGGCTGCAACCTTTGAGTGGCTTACAAGAGAGAGACCTGGGCTGAGTATTGTTGGATGGTATCATTCACATCCAGGCTTCGACCTCTTCCTCTCAACAATAGATATTGAGACGCAGAGGAGATACCAGATGATGTTTCCTAAAGCTGTTGCAATGGTCATCGACCCACTAGAATACGTTAAGACTAGAAGGCTTGTAGACTTAAAGTTTAAGGTATTTCATATAGATAGGGAGGGAAGAGTAGTACCGCTAAGAGTATCCATCGGTATACAGAGAAAGAAGGTAATAGAAAGCACTATAAGAGGGATGGATACAGTAGACCTCTTCTTCATTCAATCTCCTGAACCGCAGGAACGTGAAGAATACAAGTTTACAGCTTTCTCAAGCTTAGGAGAAAAATTCAAGAAGCTGAAGGAGAGGTTCACATCTTTCTAAACAAGGATAACTGGTCTGGATTATTATAGTTTTTTAAGATTTTTAAATAAGCATAACGTTATAAAATTGAATAAGAGATGCCGAAGTCTAAGGGCTTCAGATACAAGTCGAGGAGCATCCTCACTAAACCTAGGGGGGCTAGGTCAGGCCCTAACCCTGAGATTTATCTTACAGAATTCAAGCCTGGAGATAAGGTAGTGATTAAGATTAACCCTTCAGTCCACAAGGGTGCCCCGCATAGGAGATACCATGGTAGAGTTGGTGAGGTAGTTGGAAGACGTGGTAAGGCGTATCTTGTATCTGTAACACTTGGGGAGAAACTGAAGCAGATTATGGTTCTGCCAGACCATCTAATTAGATGGAGTGGATGAATAGATGGCTAAGAAGATTATTCAACAGATACCCTTATCTCTACCAGAAGTGAGAGAAATCCTTGAGCAGAGAAAAGAGAAGCTGGATGCGATGCAGCTTAGAGTTCTAGAGTATGCTAGGAAGTACTCTAAGCTTTCCCCTATTAAAGCTAAGCAGCTTATAGAAGAACTCATGTTGAAGTTTGAGTTAAATAGGGAAGAAGCTGTTCAGATAGTAGATATATGCCCAACAAATATAGAAGAATTGCGTTCCATCTTAAGCGGTTATAAACGTCTCGTCTCATTTATCTTATTCTCAGAAGATAAACTACGGGCGATAGTGGATCTTGTCGAGAAATACTTGAGAGAAGATATGCAAGAATAGCTTATCGAATAACAGAATAACTAGAGGGTGTGAAAATATTTGTATAAACAGAAGAAGTATGAAGATTTTGCATACGTGTTAGACTTATTCCAGCCCCAGCGCCAACCACTACAACATAGTATCACGGTAGGTAGACATGAGTCAATCGCTCAACTGCTAGGAGAACAATTCTTTACACTATTAGAAGCAGCCATCAATGAGAAACATAAACCAATGGTAGGAGTAAGGATATACATTGGGAAAGATATTCCAAGAAACATTCTTAGGATAATCAGGAGGATAAGATACGATGACCTAACGCAGAATGCCAAGAATGAGCTACCGAGCATAGTTAGGAAAATAGTAGAGACAGATGAAGCTAGATTCATAGAGTTCTTTAACAAGTCTACCCCAGTAACTCCGAGAATGCATGCACTAGAACTAATCCCAGGGATAGGTAAAAAGATCGCTATGAAGATCTTAGAAGAAAGAGAGATACAACCATTCACAGGTTATGAAGATTTAAAGAAACGTATTGGATTACAAGACCCTGTTAAAGCATTAACCAATAGAATACTCTATGAATTAATGAATACTGAAGAAAGATACAGGATATTCGTTAGAGAGCCTGTAACCCAATTAAAACAATTATGAAGAAACTTGGACAGCATTTCCTAGTAGATTATCTACTTCTGGATAGACTTGTAGAGTATGGGCAAATTATAGAGAAAGATGTAGTCTTAGAAGTTGGAGCAGGTACAGGGGAGCTTACATCGAGGCTAGCAGAGAAGGCAGGAAGGGTCATAGCTGTCGAGATAGATGAAAAACTTGTAGAGGAAGCATCTAGGAAGCTAAGCAAATATAATAATGTAGAGCTTATCAACGGGGATATCCTAAAAGTAAAACATAAGATAAGAGGGTTCAATAAGGTTGTATCAAATCCACCCTACCAGATCTCTACGAAGCTCATGCATTGGCTTATTTTGAGCCTACCTGAAAGAATAGTATTAACACTACAGAAGGATTTCGCTCAGAAGATTACTTCACCTCCAGGTTCGAAGAAATACGTGTACACTTCTTTCCTAGCAAACCTACTCTATAAGTGTAAGATCATCGAGGATGTTCCTAGAACTCTGTTTAAGCCTATGCCTAGGGTAGATTCAGCAGTAATCCTCATGGAGAGAATAGAGGAGCAAGTAACACCTGGGGAAGAAGAATTAAAACTAGTGAAGATCTTATTTACTCAGAAGATGAAGAAGTTAAGAAATACTCTTAAAACTGTATCGGAAAGACTGCAATTGAGCTTTAAAGAGATAGAAGAAGTTCTCTCAGAAGAATTGTTGAATGAGAGGGTATACCGTATACAGCCTCATAAACTCTACGAATGTGCAGAGAAAGTAATCCGACTAACAAAAGTTAGAGGCTACGTGGATACATTGTGAGAATAAGCATTTCCAACTGGGGTTCTTATTAAATGAGTAAGTTAAATGGCTAGAGGAGTTTAGGAAATTCTTTATTCTTAAAGTATATGCTTAAAAGGTGGATTTCCCAGCTTAATCGTGGGATGAAGGCTAAGAACTGGAGGTCTGTTGAGAGACCATATACTAGGAGTGATTATATTCATGGTGCTCCACATTCTAGGATAAATAAGTATACTATGGGAGTCTATAAAGAAGATTATACTCATGAACTGCTTCTAGTAGCTAAAGAAGATATGCAGATAAGAGATGTATCTATAGAATCTGCGAGGATCTCTGCAGATAAATACTTGTCTAGGAAGGCAGGTGAAGGAAACTACTTCCTAGAGATTAAAGCTCACCCCCATCACGTATTAAGAGAGAATAAGATGATCTTTGGAGCTCATGCTGATAGACTCCAAGAAGGTATGAGGAGAGCCTTCGGTAAACCTGTAGGTAGAGCAGCACAAGTATCATCAGGCGAACCTGTACTAAGAGTATTAACATATGAAAACTGGGTTCAGACAGCTAAAGAAGCGTTAGAACTAGCTTCAAAGAAGCTTCCAAAGAATTATACAATCACTATATCGAGAATCTCTGAGAAGAAAGTAGCAGCTTAACTATTAACCTCAGAAACATAATACACTTCTGCTCCATAACACTTGATTTCATTACATGATAGCTTAGCTTTACTAAGTTGCATTAACGTTTAAGATAATGTTTTAAAGTTGATTACCTTGTTAGAAGCGGGGAGAAAATAGATGAAGTTAAAGATATTCTTCGATGGTTCGTCGCACGGCAACCCTGGACCCTCAGGAATAGGAATAATAGTATATGATGAAAGTTTTAGAGAGGTTACTAGATTTTCAGAACACGTAGGGGTTAGGACTAACAATGAAGCTGAGTATCTAGCTTTAAAGAAGTCTCTAGAGATAGCTCTAGAGTTGCGTGCAGATGAAGTAGAACTCTATTCTGATAGTGAGCTTCTAATCAAACAAATGAATAAGGAGTACCATGTAAGAAATGAGAAGTTAAGTAAGCTGCATAGAGAAATACAAGATCTAATGAAGAATATTAAAGTAAAGATGATACATATAAGTAGAGAAGAGAATAGAGGAGCTGATAAACTAGCAAATAAAGCTGCAGAGAATCTTAGGTAGTATTCCTAGATAATATCCTCATCGTGACAAGCTTGATATGTAAGCCGAAACCTATAAAGATAAGAATATAATATCCTATAGAGTGAGGTTTATCGATGGGTAAGTCCCTCCGTAGACCTATATTAATGATCCCTGGCCCCACCGAAGTCCCACATGAGGTTTTAGCTTCAGTTTCCATGCCTGTCTACCCACATTATGGTAGAGACTGGGCTGAGATCTATGAGGAAACTACTAAGCTTGCAGCTCAATTATTTAATACGAGTGGAGAGGTGATAATATTTCCTGGACCTGGTTCAGCTGCTCTTGAAATGGGTATAGCTAATCTCATAGCCCCTGGTGAGAAGATAATAGTTATCTCTAATGGTTTCTTTGGTGATAGAATTGATGAGATTGCACATCATCTAGGATGTAGGGTTGTTTCACTTAAAGCTGATTATGGTAGAGTCGTTGAACCTAGAGAACTAGAAGAAACATTAAAGATACATAGAGATGTAAAAGGGCTGGCAGTTGTTCATAATGAGACATCTACTGGAGTTAAGAACCCTATAATAGCCTACGGTAGGATAGCTAAAGAACACAACCTATTCTATATCGTTGATGCTATTTCTTCATATGGAGCAGTAGAACTGCAAGTTGACGATTGGGGTATAGACTACTGTGTTGGATATGCTGGGAAAGCATTATCCTCTGTTCCCGGGATAGCTCCAGTAGCTATAGGTCCCGAAGTATTTAGATTCATAGAAGATAGAGAGTGGAAGCCTTCATCATGGTTTCTAGACTTAACTGTGTGGAAAAACTACATGGATAAATGGAGACCGATCGGTCATCCATATCCATCAACGGTTCCAACCCATAGTATAGTTGGATTAAGAGAAGCATTGAAAATAGCATTAAACGAGGGTCTAGAGAAAAGATATGAAAGACATGAAAAGATGGCTGCTGGATTCAGGAAAGCTGTTAAAGCTATGGGCTTAGAAGTCGTTGCACCTGAAGAATACGCGTCCCCGACTGTTACAGCAGTCAGGTCTCCTGAAGGATTATCTAGTAAGATAATTAGAGAGATGCTTGAGAAATTCAATGTAATGGTCTCGGGAGGCTTAGGTCAGCTTGAAGGAAAATGTTTTAGAGTTGGTCACATGGGGTTAACAGCAACACCCCACTACATAGTCTACACTATATCAGCATTAGCACGAACACTTAAGAACCTGGGAGTCAAAGTAGATGAGTACAGACCGATAGAAGAATTTTATAAACATATCGAGAAGTAATAATAACTTCTTGTCTAAACGCAAGGTTTATCTTATTCAAGCTTTAGTGTAATTGAACAGAATGTCATTACTAAAAAAAGAGGATAGAGAGTTCCTAGAGAATAAATTTGAGAGGGAACTAGAAGGCAACGTTAGGATAATACTCTTCAAGAAGAAGAGCGACTGTGAATTCTGCGGGACAGCAGAACAATTAATTGAAGAAGTCTCATCAACCTCTACTAGACTTATTAGGGAAGTCTACGATATTGATGAGGATGTTGAGCTTGCTTCTAGGTGGAGGGTAGACAAGGTTCCAGCCATACTATTATTCGGTGAGAAAGAGTATGGGGTTAGATTCTTCGGTCTCCCATCTGGGTATGAGTTCTCAACCTTCATAGAAGACATTGTAGATGTCTCTAGGAATACTAGTAGATTAACGCCTAAAACTAAAGAAGTCGTCAAGAAGATAGATAGACCAATACATATACAAGTATTTGTTACACCCTCCTGTCCATACTGTCCCAGAGTAGTAAGACTAGCCCACCAATTTGCTATAGAGAATACTCTAATAACTGGAGACATGATTGAAGCATTAGAATTCCAAGAACTATCAAATAGATATAATGTTCTAGCAGTTCCAAAAACAATAATCAATGATCAAATCTTCTTTGAAGGAGCAGTCCCAGAAACACTTTTTCTACAACAAGTCTTGAAAGCCTTATGATCAAAGACTTAGAAATCATCTCTCAATATCTACAGTAGCTATCCTCTCTAATATTAGAAATAAAACTGCCTCATACAAGTCTCTGGCTTGGATAGACTCAATCTCTTCCTGTTTTACGTTGTAGAATTCTAGAGCCTTATACACTCTATCTAGAGAATGAAGTGATTCTTCAGTTAATTCTACCCCATTTATCTCTTGGAGTAGTTTATTTGAGAGCTTCATCAATTCATTCATGTTTCTAGCAACGATGCACACCCCAACCTCATTTAGATCCCTGTTTACCCCAATCTTCCTGATTGCTTGATCTATCTGAGTCTCCGAGGAGAGTCTAAGAAGGATCTCTATACCTAAGCTCCTAGCAATATTTGTCTTAGAATTAAATGCATTAATAGCTGACATGGCCGCGAGGTATACCTGCTTCAAAGAGATTATGAAGTCTGATTTGAATACCTCTACTACTGCAGTATCCTTAGATAATTCATTGAGTAACTTCTCTATGCCTACTAATACATTTTTACTAGGTAAACCGTATATTCCGACTGAGATAAAATAATCCTTATACTCTATCGTCTCCAAGCTATTCCTGCATCTTAAGTCTGTATACTGTCATATAAGTTTCACAGAAATAGAAATCCAAATTAAACACATCTAAATTCTTAAGATATGATACCTACAGCCTTCCCGATTAGGTAAACAACTAATAATAAAATTGACACCCACACAATTACAATTATCACTAATCCTCTACGGTAACTAGGTGACCCCTCTCTAAACGTAACCTTTGCCTTCTCCCTATATTCTCTCAATACATCTGGTGGAATAATCTTTACAGCATACCCGATTAGAGCAGGGACTATGACTAGATCCTCCAACTGCCCAACTACTGGGATGAAGTCTGGTATCAAGTCTATGGGGCACATTAAGTAGCTGACTGCTAATCCTATCAGGATTTTCGACCTAAACGGTATTCTGGGATCTTTACGTGCAAGATATAATGCTAGAATATCCCATTTTAGTTCATCAACACCTGATTTTATCTTCTCACGATATTTCTTCAAGAAATTTATCCAAACCCTAACTCCCATTATCTTTATCTAAGATTTCTCTCCTTCAATTTATATATAGTGTTAATGGGAATGTGTATGGATTTTTGATTAGAGTTGGTCCCCCTCTGTTCCTAGAAATTTTTCATCAGGAGTTTAGTTTTGTTTATCTTTAAACGGAACCGCCATGTATTACAGGTATTAAGACTATTCTATCACTCTCTTTAACGTGGATATTCTCTAAGCCTAAGCTCTTAACTTCTACACCATTAACTAGAATCATTATATCTGGAGAGATTTTCCCAGAAGATTCCAATATCCTCTTCTTAATAGATTCGGGAAGCATTTTTAATACTTCTAGGAGCTTCTTCTCTCCATCAATCTTTAACTCTAATTCACTAACACCAGCAGCCTTCTTCAATGGACCAATGAACTCTATCTTCATCTACTACATATTTACATAGTTCCCACTTAGTAAAGTTTCTCCATAATCTTGAAAACTCTACACAGCTAGTTAAGTGGTATAATGTAGAGTATTTTATGCTAGCTTAGATGTGCATCATGGACTATGGTTTAAGTTCATCTAAAGAGCGTTTGAGAAGATACTCGTAGAGCCCGCTTGTTTCTTCAAGTATTACTATACCTTTCGTTAAGATGTGTAGTCTAAAACGTGGAGATATTATATCGAGGGGTATGATGTCGACAGGGTAGCCGAGAGCTTCTTCAACCATAGTTCCTAGTTTAAGAATATCTTCCAAACATGTATCCCTCCTGTACACTGCAATGTCTATATCTCTAAAAGAATCTAGCTCTACAAAGCTTCCAAAGACTACTGCAAGTTTTACACTTAAACCATGAAGTATGTTCTTCAACTTCTCTAGAAGAGTGTTCTTCTCCTCACTGCTTAATACATAGTATTTGAGCTTATCATTTAACATGGTTGGCAACCTTCTCTAGAAATGATAGCACATTTTTAAAATCTTTCCTAACATCTTCATATATCTTCCTATCATCTATGATCCAGTATCTATGTACCAATAAGTTTCGGAGTCTTATCAACTTAGTAATATCGTTAACTCGTAATCATCTAGGAGTCCTTTATCTCTCAATATTAGGAGGGCTTGTAATGGCCTTTCCGGTCTTGATCCAAAAACTCTTCTTACGATATGTATGGCTAGAGATGATAAAGCTTCAGTAACTACGATAAGATTGTATCTAAGCGCATACTTCTCAGCATCAGATATTTCTTTAAAAGATTTACTAGAATACCTTGCAATAATTAGGATTGCTTCTTTAATCTCTGAGGTTAGTTTTTCCATAAAATCTTTATTTACCTTCTCCATAACACATACCTAACCTTCATGAATCTAATGTATAGATTTAACTTCGTTTCCAATAATGTTTTCTCTCATCTTTCATCAATAATCTACTATAGCTCCGTTCTGCAAGATGTTTAAGCTCCTGTGTCTGGTTTAGCGTATAGTCGTCTCTTCTTCTTTAATGATGTTTTGAGGGTATTGGTTGAAACCCTCTTCAGTGAGGTGCATGGTCTTCATCAAGTCTGTGCAGGTCATAATCATCATCCGAGGGCATACTAACATATGTAAACCTATTATTTTAAGATGTATCGTACAATAATTCTTATATTCTTAACCAATAAATTTATTCTAGATCATGATGGATAAAAGTAGTGGAATAGTTTCCCGAAAAATCTCTATTATAGCGCTTTTATCTGTTGGTGTTTTTATCTCGAAGATTTTTCTACCATCTCCAATTGATAAGTTTATGATTGTATTTCAAGCAATCTTCTATACTCTGGCGAATTTCATGATCGGGAGATTTGGTGGAACTATGACTGGCGCAGTTTCGGGTATGCTTACACAGTTTTGGAGACCCGTATTCATCCCATTTACATTCTTATTCGCTGTAGCTTATGGATTCATGATCGATTATTTTATTTCATTATTTAGAGCAAGGTCTTCATCGGCAGCTGTTAATACGTGGAGGCTCATAGCTGCATTATCTATAGCTTCTGCGATCCTAGGGGTTGTATCAATGTATGTTACAGTAATGGTTGGGATGATGCCATGGGCTCCACTCCTATACTTAATGGTACTTATTGGAGGAACCTTGAATGGTGTTGCTGCAGGATATATAACAGCTCAAATATGGAACAGGTATTTAATGAAGAAGTGGGGATAATCCCACTGTTCAATGTTTGTATCTTCGAGTGATGTAGACAATGCTTTCTTTAATGCTGATTCAGGATGATGTTTTTGCAGTTATCTTTTCTTCTTTTACTTGACTCAGTGCTCGTTTAAGTGCTTCTGTTATATGTTGTATATCTTGGAGAGTTATCATGTATGGTGGTAGAAATCTTAATACTAGTCTTCCAGCTCTTAACGCTATTACACCATTATCTTGTAAGAGTTTTAGTATGGGGGTAGGCTCGAACCTCGTCTCTATACCGAGCATAAGACCTCTACCCTTCACTTCTCTTACAACTTCTCCGAATTCCCCCTTAATACTTTCAAGGCTTTCCCTGAATACTCTACCAATACTAGCTGTCTTCTCTACTACGTTTTCTTCTAGTAGAACTTGTATTGAAGCTGTTAAAGCTGAGCATGCTAGCGGGTTTACTCCAAAAGTTGAGCCATGGTCTCCCTCTTTCAATTTCTCTCCTAGCTCTGATTTAATAGCAGCTAGACTTACTGGGAAGCCTCCTCCTATAGCTTTTCCAGCTACTAGTATGTCTGGTTCTATGTTAGCGATTTGATGTGCCCAGAGGTAGCCTGTCCTACCAAACCCTGTCTGGACTTCATCTATAATCATCTGAGCCCCCGTTCTATCACATGCTTCTCTAATAGCTTTCAAGAATTCTATTGATGCTTCATTTAGCCCACCTTCCCCCTGAATAACTTCAACAATTACGCCTGCAGTTTCATTATCTACTTCTCTCTCTACTTCTTCCACCTTATTGTATGGTAGGAATCTTACATCCCATGGGAATGGATCGTATCCTTCCCTATATTTTGGATTCCATGTTACTGAGAGAGCTCCCATAGTTCTCCCATGGAATGCATTAATGAAGGAGATGAATTTCTTCCTCCCTGTAAGTTTTCTAGCAGTTTTTAATGATAGTTCTACTGCTTCCCCTCCACCATTCAACATATACACGTATTCAAGTTTCCTTGGCAGGATCTTGCTTAAGCTTTCTAATGCTTTCTCTTTAGCTTCTGTATCGAATGCAGGGTATGCTCCATAGATTTTGTCAAGCTGATCTTTTATTGCAGTGATTATCCTCGGGTTTCTATGCCCTAAGAAGAGTGAGCCATATTGGGTGTGGCAATCAATATACTTTCTTCCATCAAAATCCCATACATACTGGTTTTCAGCTCTAGAAAGTTTCAAACCTCTAGGACTATAAAACTGGATTAATCTGACCATAATCCATCCTACCTATTTTCGATATACGTTAAACTTGTTTAAAAACTATTATCTTATGCTACGGATATTGATGAAAAGTATAAATACGGGCTAGACAACTCCAATATCGCCAACTTCTCTATACCATGGTTTAGACGTTCCAATCTTTGACCGCTTAAGCCAATTCTTAGTCTTCTCTGAAGATTCTACGGCTTCACGAATCTTATCAATGTTATGGATGATCTTGTCAACGTGATCTATCCCAATAAGGCTCTCTTCCTTAAACTTGGCTGCATAGAGTTCAACTTTCCTCAAGTTTTCTAGAGCATCATACCAGAACCCCCAATCATCAGAAAGTATACTTGCTATATACTTTCTATTTACAACTTCTCTATCTGCATGGTCACCTACATCATGGCTCATCAGAATCGCTATCATGTCGATTATATCTTTCCTGTTTATCTGATGTATTTGGAGTTTCTCTAGCATTAAGTCTGTTAGAGTTATAGTTGGGTAATCTAATTCAAGTCTACCTTTTCCAGGCTCGCTTCCAAAGTTTACGTCATGGCTGAATTCTAGTTTATCAAAGAATATATCCACTCTTACTTGGTCCTTAAAGTAAATCAATCTCTTATGCCCGAATAATGCATTTATCATCTTGTTTTCATCATAGTTTAATTCTTTCATAAGGTTGATTACTTGCTTCCTCTGTTTACTGTAAGCAATTAAATCTATATCTGTGAAGAGAGCACCAGTATCAAGCCTTCCCGAGTTCTTGAGGAAATTCAATGTATCTCCATTCTCTTTACAGTGAAGGTATACAGCCAATGCTCCTAGAATTCTAACTACCGTGTTTCTTTTATTAGCAGCTTCTACAAGCTCGAGTGCCGCTCTTAGCACCCTCGAAGAATATTCGTCCAGCAACATTAATTCGATTCTCCTAATAATCTTACGTGTTATCGTAAATATATAAATATATATCCGTTAGACAACATACATCACATGTCTAGAGCATGTGAATACTTAAAGAGGGAGGAGAAGTATATAGGAAAGACCATTGGTATTAGATTCTACCCGATAGTTGTAGATAGAGCAGAAGGCTCAAAGATATGGGATGTAGATGGGAGGGAATACATAGATTTTTCATCACAGTGGGCTGTAACTAATATAGGCCATAACAATCCAGAGGTAATCGAGGCAGTAAAGAAGCAGTTAGATAGACTAGTATTTTCTTCTCATACTACTTTCCCTAATACGGTTGCAATCGAGCTAGCTGAAAAACTCGTAGAGATAACTCCGGGAGAATTTGAGAAGAAGGCTTGGTTTGGCTTAACAGGCTCAGATGCGAATGAATTCATCTATAAAGTCATGCCAATATACTCTGGTAGAAGGAGGCTTCTCGGTTTCCAAGGCTCATACCACGGTCAGACTATGGGAGCATTAAGTCTATCGGGACATAAAGCTTTAACAAGATTCATCGGCTTCCCAAATACTGTCAAAGCACCTTATCCTTATTGTTATAGATGCCCTTTTAAACAGAGTTATCCCGAATGTGGATTACTCTGTATAGAGTTCCTAGAGAATAATGTGTTGGAGAATGCGCCTTCTGAAGACCTAGCAGCAATAATTGTTGAACCTATACAGAGTGATGGTGGAGTAATTGTTCCACCGCCGGAATTTATCCCTAGACTCTATGAGATATGTAGAGATAGAGAGATAAGCTTGGTAGTAGATGAAGTTAAAGTTGGATTCGGTAGAACTGGTAGATTCTTCGCCGTAGAACACTCTAACGTGGCTCCAGATGCAATAACGATAGCTAAACCAATGGCTTCAGGCCTCCCATTAAGCGCAGTCGTAGGCAGAGCTGAGATCATGGATGCAGCCTCAGCTGCACATCTATTCACTAGTAGTGCACATCCAGTTAGCTGTGCAGCTTCTTTAGCAACAATAGACTTTATTCTGAGAGAAAATATTCCTGAGAAAGCTGCTAAAACAGGAGCATATATCTTGAAGAGGCTTAATGAAGTATACGAAGAGCATCCATTGATAGGTGATGTTAGGGGGAGGGGGATGATCCTGGGGGTTGAGCTTGTAAAAGACCGTAGAAGTAAGGAGCCAGCTACCTTTGAGACGGCATGCCTAGTTTACAGAGCTTACGAGCTTGGGCTACTCATTACTTATGTGGGAACTTATTCTAACGTTGTAGAGATTACCCCACCATTAACAATAAGAATGGAAGAAGTAGATAAGGCTATGGAAATATTTGAGAAAGCATTAAATGATGTTGAAAAAGGATTAGTAGATAAAGAGAAAGTTAAGAAGTTCGCTGGCTGGTGAATGGAATATATGGGCTACCGTTATCCCATATCTCAATCTTAAAATCATTCTCCAGCAGTATACTCTTCAGCTCCCCCTCAACCTCGAAGGGCACAATTATTATAATGCCTCCTTCTCTACCATCTCCTCTAATTAGAGCTTTCCTAACATGCTCAGCAGGTTGAAGATGTACGCCGTATCTTCTGTAAGTTTCCCGTATAATGATTAAGGGCTCGCTATCTACTTCTATCAAACCAGCATAACCAACATAATGACCAACGCTATCCCTAAAGACTTCTTCAAATCTCTCTCTCAATAATAATTTTTCTGATAATCTGGGAATCTTTTCAGAGTCTAATAAATGCTTCGTATTCAAATTTAATATAGCTTGTACTCCGTATTTTTCAGACTCCTTCAGTATCTCTAGAAGAACATTCATCCTCTCTTTAGATAGTAAATTACCATCAGTCTTACTGAATGTTTTCACTGGGATAGCTTTAAGCTTAGACATGGTTACTTCTTGGATTGCGTAAATTATTCCTTCAGGGCTTGCTCCAAGTTCTTCCGGCTTCTGAGTAGTTGGAAGGTCGTTAAACCTATACCAAATACTTCTGTATTTCCCACATAATTCTCTAGCAGCTTCTTCCGGAAGACTCTCTATTTCTCTCTTTAATACTCTAAGCTTCTCTATATCAGATGGGTCAACATTCACTCTTGCAAGATATGCAACATAGTCTTGGTCTACTATCTCATTTCTACATGTTCTATATCCTAAGCCTCTTAAGATGTAAGCTGCTGTGAAAGCTCCGCAGAAGTTTTCTTTCTGGTCAAGCTCCTTAAGATACTCTTCATGGATGGGTAGAAAATTTGGTGTAGGATAGACTTTAATCGCTTCACCTATAGCTGATAACACCTTATCTACGTCAACATCTTTTAATGTGTTTAGAACTTCCCTAATCTTAGAATACCGGAACATAGTTCTTAATCTCCCAGGGACTTACATAACGATCATATGAGTCACATTCAACTTTCTTTACTTTAATGTATTCTTCTATAAGCTCTGGACCAAGCTCTGATTTAAGATAAGAATCTTTTTCAAGATATGTTAAAGCTTCTCTTAAGCTACTTGGTAGAAATTCGATGTTCTTCTTCATCCTTTCTTCTAATGTAAGCTTATATGCATCAGTATTGATGGGATCCCCAGGGTCCATCTCCTCCCTAATACCATGAACCCCCGCGGCTATAGTTCCAGCTAATGCTAAATAGGGGTTTGCTGCTGCATCAGGAGTTCTAAACTCTATCCTAATATTCTTTTCTTCTTTTTCAGTTCTAGTTGTCGGGATCCTTATCGCAGCAGACCTATTATTGTATCCGTAACAAATATTTGAAGGAGCCCAAGAGCCTGGGATCAACCGTTTATACGAATTAACTGTGGGTGCAACAATAGCTGATAATGCTTTCATATGATGTAGGATCCCAGCTATAAAGTGATAAGCCATCTTTGATAAATTTAATCCCCTCTTATCATTCTTGTCGTAAAATATATTCTGTCCTGTTTTGCTGTTAAGTACGCTCATATGGAAGTGCATCCCACTTCCAGCGTGCCAATCAAATGGTTTAGCCATGAATGTAGCTACCAAGCCATGTTTCGCTGCTACACCTTTCGCAACATCTCTTAAGACAACCATATCATCTGCAGACTTCAATACATCTCTATGCTTCATGTTTATCTCTAATTGTCCGGGGCCATATTCTTTTATTAATCTAACCACCGTTATCCCTGAAGCTTTAAGGGCATTTATGATCTCTATTGCTATCTCTCCAAGAGTATCGTAGCCAACCGTTGAGAAGCATCGAGCCCAGTCTACTGGCTCAACCTTGTCTGGAGCAACCTGCTTCAATATGTAGAACTCAGTCTCTGCTGCACACTGAAATTTTATTCCAAGTTCTTCTTCATATTTTCTTGAAAGCTTTCTTAGTAGGGTCCTCGTACAGAAGCTCCAGTCTCCACCATCTCTTAACTTCATATCACATATAGCTCTGCCTTGACCTTGAGAATAAGTTATAGGTGCGAAGGTCTCTAAGTCGGGGACTAGGAATACATCTTCAGATTCTGGACCGAATCTTGGCTCTGACAATAAAGTATCAAGAGATGTAAATGACTGCATCGCCATAGTTAAGCCTATCCCATAGTTTAAGTGGTCTTCAAGCTCGTCTACATATGATGCTTTAGCTCTAAGAACGCCGTCTAAACCAACATAGATAAACCTAACAATCTGTATATTGTACTGTCTAACAACATCCATAACATTGTATATCTTGCTCATAACGCTCTATCTTGATCTAAATAGATTAATTAACCTTCTTATATTCCGTGAATTAGGCTCAAGTCTAACTTATAAACTTTGTTCGCCAGTAATCTGATATCAAATGAGCCCCTATCAAAATTTTTTACAGATTTTCTCCGTAAAAATTTATATATAGTCTATTTACACGAATATACCATGAGCTCTGACGAAGTTTTATTTATTAGAAAAACCTCAGGGCTTGTAAGAGAGATTGGAGCTTTCTCAGTAATGGCGATAGCCGCTAACTACGTAATTGCTGATGGTTTCTATCTATTTACTGCAGGTCAAGGATACTCAGCCCCTGGAGCAAACATACCTTTAGCATTAATCATTGGTGGTTTAATAATGTCATTGGCAGCATTCGCTGTAATCTTCTTAACCATGGCCATGCCTAGAACAGCATCCGATTACGTAGGAATTTCAAGAGTACTGCATCCACTCATTGGATACGTAGAAGCATTACTCGTCTTCGGAGTACATATCTGGATCGTTGGAGCATTATCATTCTTCATGGCATGGTTCTGGGGGAGCGCAATTATACAAATCGGCTTAGCTACTCATAATCCCTCGCTAGTCTCCCTTGGAGAATGGTTGTCAGTTGATACAGGTGCAGCAGTAGGCTTAGGAATACTATATGTATTAATCTTCGGTATAATCAGCCTCCTCGGAGTAAAGATATTCAAATACGTTGTAAACATACTCTTCGTAATAGCATTGATAGCTGGTGTAGCAACGATAGCTGGAGCAATATATGCATCCACACTCTCATTGGCTCAGATTAGAAGCTTATGGGATATGACCTACGGAGCTGGAGCATACGATGAAATAGTCAGGGTCGCTGAAGCAGGCGGATGGAAAGAGTACATTGCTTCTTCTACGGGTGACCCATCAAAGTGGGGCTGGCCTGGACCATGGTCTCCTGAAATAACACTTTCACTAAGCATAGTAATCTCTGCATATGCTTTCTGGGGTTTAGAATTCGCAAACTATATGGCTGGAGAGATCGATAAACCTAAGAGAAACTTCCTCCTCGGGACGGTTGGAGCAATAATCCTTGTCTTCGCATACTATCTACTCGTCTCCGTACCTACATTATTCGGATTCAGAGAATTCTTCTCAATGTACGAATACGTTATGAACGAAGCTTCGGGTCAGCTTACGATTAACCCTGTCCAGACACCTACTTGGGCTGTCTTCATAGCTTCATTATTTGGAGGCTGGGCTCCTATACTTGCAGTACTTGTTACTTTGGCTGTGCCTTTATGGGTTATGAATGGTCTCCCGGTATATATGATGGTGCCGACAAGAATATCTTTTGCACTAGCATTTGATAGGTTCTTCCCAGAGAAGATGGCGGAGGTTAATGTTAGGTTCAGGACACCTCACTGGTCTATTATTGTATCGATGGCAATCGCTATACTAATGATATTGATTTTAGCATCACCAGAATATGGTCCATTATTCTATGCTATTACAGCAGTGACAGCTGTAGCGGTTAAATGGTTCCTTTCAGCGATAGCTATAACAATCCTACCATATAGGAGGCCAGAGATATATAAGGAAGGATATACTGGAACTATAGGAAAGATACCTATCATAACTATAGTTGGTGGTGCAGCAACAATAGCAACACTATTACTGTTAATACTTGGTATCCAACAAGTTGCTTCAGACCCAACCTTGGTTTCTCCATTATGGATGATCGGGTGGACTCTGCTAGCCATAGCATTATACTCCTACTATAGATGGAGGAATATAAAGAAAGGAATAGAAGTCAAGAAAATCTTCGCTGAGATACCTCCAGCATAAATTATATCCCTTTATTTTTTGTAGCTTAATTAAAGTTATAAGCAAAGTGGGATAACTTGTTTAATACTGATATATGGGGTGGAGTCGAGAGGCATGGATTCATTCAAGATATTCTTCATGGCAGATATTCATAACAGCGAGATTGTTTTTAGGAGATTCTTATCTATACCCAAATACTATGACGTAGATGTTCTTATCCTTTCAGGAGATTTAACAGGCAAAGCAATCATACCAATTATAGACCTTGGAGGGGAGAGATACCAATACACGTTTAAAGGTAAGACTGAGATAATAGAGGGGTGTGAACGATTGAAAGACGCATTAATCGAGCTGAGAAATAGAGGACTTTACACACATATCTGTACAGAAGATGAATTAGAAGAATTGAAGAATAAACCTGATGAAGTTGACAAGTTGTTCAAGAAGCTGATAAGTGAGACGATCCAAGAATGGGTTAGAAGTATTGAAGAAATTATTCCTAAAGAGAAGGACGTAATTCTTATGCCTGGAAACGATGACATACTGGAAATAGACCCAATAATACAGAAAAGTGATAGAGTAATCTACCCTCTTAATAGGCTTGTCGAGCTCCCCCTTGGATATGGAATGATCTCTATGGATTACGTTAATCCAACTCCCTGGAATACTCCTAGAGAATCAGAGGAGAAGAATCTATGGAAGATGCTTGAAGAAAAAACGGGTTTAGTTGACCGAGAATGGGGAAAGATCATATGCTCATTCCATCCACCACCATACAACACCAAGCTAGATTTAGCACCTAAACTTGACAGGAACCTAAGACCAGTATACAGTTTTGGAGAGCTTGAGAAAGAAAATGTTGGAAGCAAGTCTGTAAGAAGATTCTTTGAGAAATACAATCCTCTTATAGGTCTACATGGACACATACATGAGTCTCCGGGATATGATAAAGTGGGTAAAACAATCGTATTCAATCCAGGCTCAGAGTATTCTGCCGGGATCTTGAAAGGAGTAATCCTTGAATTAGATAGAGACGGATTAAAGAATTGGTATAGGATAGGATAGGAAACATGAATGATTACATAGCCGCTCTAGGCAGTAGGGCAGTGGCTACTCAATCACCTTTATCATCAAGAATAGCATTAAAGATCATGGAGAATGGAGGAAACGTAGTAGATGCAGCGATAACTGCTTCACTAGTATTGAGCGTAGTTGAGCCTGGCTGGAACGGGATAGGTGGAGGGGGGTTCGCATTAATATACTCGGAAGACTTGGGGATGAGAGCTCTCGACTACCGTGAGACAGCACCTTTAAACATAAGAGTAGAAGACTACCAGAATGAGGAGGACATATCTATCGGCTACAAAGCAGTAGCTGTCCCAGGAACACTTAAAGGATTATGGGTTCTCCATCAAGAATTTGGAGAATATGATTGGAAGAAGATAATAGAAACTGTAGAAAAATATACAGAATCAACGACCGTATCAAAACTTCTAAGTAGATGCGTGCATCACAATCTAGATAACGCATTGTATAAACTTAAACTCTTTAAGGAAAGTAGGGAAACCTTCCTAAGAAATGGTGATGTATATCCCGAAGGCTTCACAATAAGCCAGAATAGATTTCGATCAACTCTCCAAAAGATAAGAGAAGGCATACAAGACTTCTATGAAGGCGAAATCGCTGAAAAACTCCAAGAAATATTCAACATGAACAGAGGATTTTTATCATTGAAAGACCTATCTAACTACAAGCCAGTGTGGAGAGAGCCTATAGTTACAGAGTTAGAGCTAGATAATAGGAACTTGAAGATGGTTGGCTTCCCTCTACCGAGCTCATCAATACTGATAATGCATGGTTTAAAGACAGCAGACTACCTGGAATTACATAAAAAAGACTATTATTTAGAACTGGCGTACCTCCTAACACACCTAATTACAGAAAGACTGCATAGGATATGTGATCCCCTCTTTTATAATGGAGATCCGTTAGAGCTTCTCTCAGAAAAAAATATAAGAAAAACCGCTGAGACACTACAGACATACGGTCTTGAACTTCTAACCGATAAAGATACAGGTGGAACCAGCCATATAAGCATTATAGATGGTACAAGAAAAATGTGCATCTCCCTTACCGAGACAATTGAATGCTTTATGGGCTCCGGCTTAACGATCAATGGAGTATTATTTAATGATGAGATGCATGATTTTACTATTGAGGAGAACCATCCCAACAGTATATATCCAGGAAAGAGGCCTGCGAGCAGTATGTCGCCAATGATAATACTTGACAAAGATGACGCTCCTGAGATAATAATAGGTGCATCGGGAGGATTAAGGATAATCTCTGCAATCACTCAAACATTATTAAACTACCTAGTAAGAAAACTTGATCCAGCTACATCAATTCTAAGAGGTAGAATCCACGTAAAAAAAGGAAAGATAATAGTAGAAGATAATGCCAGAGATGAAGTTCTTAGAAGCTCTCTAGCCAGTAAGTTACCTATAAGCGGAGTAAGAGAAGTATCCATGTATCCTGGAACAGACCTATATTTCGGAGCAGTCCAAGCCATATTCAAGAAAAACGATAAATATCTAGCGGTCTCAGACCCTAGGAAGCAGCCAGGCTCCTATGCAGAAAACTAAACTTAAAAATATGATACCCCACCTTAAGCTAAACAATAAAATAAATTCATTAATCTCCAAGTATAATCTAATAAGAGTAGGGTAAGGAGAAGGAGCCCCGGTAGCTCAGCCTGGTGGAGCACTGGCTTGGTAAATTAGAGAATACGGAGAGCCAGGGGTCGCGGGTTCAAACCCCGCCCGGGGCTTACCTAGTTCTTGGCTGGTTGTTAAAGTTTTTATGTGGAGACTACATTTGATTCTCAGATGAATAGGGAGAAATATGTCTGTAAGGTTTGTGGTAAGTCTTTTAGGAGTGGGTCTGGTTTAAGAATTCACATGAAGACTGAGCATGCTGGTAGATATTATGGGTTTAGGGTTGGTATACCTATTCTAGTATTCATTATGGTCATAGCATTTATTGGTTTAACTATTGGTTTTCCTCTCGGTGGACAGCAAACCCACACAACTTCATTGACTACTCAACAAGCTACATTATCTACTTTTAAGCAGACTAGCCTAAAGAAGGCTCCTGAATTTTCCTTACCAGTTTATGATTTATTAAGCTCTACAGAACGCTACATTAGCTTATCAGATTTCTCTGGGAAACCCGTCTTCCTTGAATTCTTCTCACCAAATTGTGGGCACTGCATAAAAATGATCCCAACTATAGAAGAGCTAAGTAAGAGATATGGTGGGGAAATGGTTTTCCTTGTAATCTCAACTCCGATGAGAGACCAGTTGAAGAATGTAATTGAAAAATATGGTTTAACACAGACTATCCTAATAGATGATAAGTATGAAGTTTTCAATAAATATGATGTTAAAGGGACGCCGACATTCGTTATACTAGATAGCTCCCATAATATAGTTGAATTAATTGAAGGTGAGAGACCAATAGAAGTACTTATGACAGCTATAGAGAGGGCTATAAGTTGAAGAAGAACTTCTGGGTTCAGATTCTACTAGCAATCTCTCTTACTGGTGTAGGTTTATCTTCTTACTTAGAGTATGTTTCAAGCCAGCCTACATGCCCAGTTGGTTTCCAAGGATGCGACATAGTGATCACCAGCCCATACTCTAGAATTTACGGTGTATCTTTATCTTTCCTCGGCCTAGCTTGGTTCTTAATACTGTTAATCCTAACGGTTTTAGCATCCTATAAAAATAGCAAAAATTTTTCCTACATTATTCTTGGATGGACTCTAGCAAGTATACCTTCAGTGGCTATTCTAGTATGGATAGAAGTAGTTATTCTTAATGCTATCTGCATATACTGCACTATAGCACATCTCCTTGGGATATCATCTATTATTCCAGCCTACAAGCTGGCTAGATAGATTAGATAACTGTAACCCATGCTGCTCCTCTGGGAGAGCTGGAAATCTAGTATAGGGTAAGGATGAAGTCTAAAGCAATCCTTATAACTCCATTCTATATAGCTAATTGATGTCAAGTTAGTTTTTGGGTAGTGGCTGGTAATGAGTCTTACTGATAGGGAGAAGCTTGAATTGATGAGACAGGGTATCATTAGGGGTTTTATTATCCCCCAGCTTGAGGAACGTGGATACCTTGTAAGTTACTGGAAGAGACCGATATCTCTTGAAGATATGTATCTTAGAGATGATGGGTGGAAGCCATTATACAGCCGTTTTACAAGCTGGGAAACATATAGAAAAGATTACCCACTATATCTCTTCTTCAATACATTCTATGGAGATGTTTATGAAAAAGCTTATAAAAACTGCTTCACTGAGTATCTAATAAGCATACCAAATTACCAGTTAACTCCATCTCTATTGGGAGTATTTACTAGGCTGAACGTTGGGAATGGATACTACTGGAAGCATAGAATACCGATAAACCTCTCATACCCAGAAGCATGCGTAAAGATTATAGATGCAACCTATGATGAATTAGTCATATCCCTAGCTAGAGAAGGAGTATTAGATGAACTTGAAAAACTAGAATCTAAGATAAAAGAGCATCCTAGAAACAATGGTTCATGTAAGTAGGTCTATTTACCAGTATGTTTGAAAGTGGTAAGCTCATTTTCAGAATACCATTTCATGAACCTTTCTGAATAATTACATGCTCTAGACTTTTTCCTACAATTTCTCCTCTTAAGCATCCAGGGTCTGGTGCGAGAAAATCATTAAAGTATCCATATGCTCTAGCTCTACATCCTCCACAAACATATCTATATGGACATTCTCCACAAGGCTTCTTAAGTAATTCTTTATATCTAAGTTTTCTTAAGACTGGGCTACTACTCCATATTTCTTGGAAAGAGTTGACTCTTAAGTCTCCAACGATTATTGGTAGAAAGACGCATGGAGTAACTTTTCCATCAGGTTGTATAGCTGCATATATCCTCCCTGCCCCGCATCCACCTATGAATTCTGCTAGGGCTCTAAGAGATTGACTATGAGGTGGGGTGAAATGTGTAGGTAGGCAGTCACCTCCACTGCTCATCTGCCATGAAACTCTAGCAAGCTGAGGAGCCGTAGAAGCTACTTGGACTCTAGACTTACGTGCCAATTCATACACCTTCCTAAGGAGTTCCTCTCTCTCAACTGGTGTTAAATCTAGTTTTACTATGTCTCTGCCTCTCCCAGTCGGTATAAAGTTGAAGAAGATCACCCTCTTTACTCCAAGTTCTTCTCCAAGCTTAACCATATCTTCAACTTCTCTATAGTTGAGTTTAGTAACGGTCATGGCCAAGCCGACAGATGCATTCATCTTAACAAGGTTCCTAACCCCCTGAATGGTTGTCTCCCAAGCTCCCTTAACACCTCTAATCTCATCATGTATCTCTGGGCTTATAGAGTCCAAGCTTACTTCAACATACTTTAATCCAGCTTTCAAAGCTTTCTCAGTAAACTCTATACTTGAGAATCTTATACCATTGGTTGCCACGGCCATGTATATCCCCCTCCTAGATCCTTCTTCTACAATCTTTAAGAAGTCTGGATGAATAGTTGGTTCACCACCACTTAGCGCTATCAATGGTACGCCTGCTCTATCTAATTGATTAATAATATCCAATTTCTCTTTTAGAGTAAGTTCGCTGGGTAGAGGTTTAGATGCATTCTGATAACAATGCTTGCATCTTAGATTGCATGCATTAGTAAAATTCCAAACAATAAGGAATGGTGAGCACAGCTTCTGCGGCACCGTAACACCGTAAAGTATCAAGCTCCTGAATACAAGCTCTATACCTCTTCTAATAGATGGGTCTTTTATGCCTGCTTCAAACTCCATTCTACTAATCTTCATACGTCTTAGTGCAAGCTCAATGAATGAGTTAAACAATCTGTATTCGATCATACATTCTAATGATCTACTATGTAAAGAGGCATCGCTTGCTAGCATCGATAAGATATGATCTAGTCTTGAACGATAGCCATGAGGGTCTTCATCTGCAAGCCTTCTTAACACGTTTCTAATAAATGAGTTACCTATCAATCTTCGAGTAAACCTTAAAACATCTACTTCAAGCGACATCTCTCCATATACGAAGTATCTATACGGGTACATAAGGCTACTTTAGATGCTCCTTAAATATGATGCATCAAGCAATCATGTACATGTATAGCATTCCTTAAAAATCTGGGATTAACTAGATACAGTATGTGTCTGCGAGTCTAAGGTATTCTTGAAGTGTTAGATGAAGTGGGATTACATGTATCATGCGCTCACTCATCATCTAGTTTTTTAGCATTTCTATTCAATGGAGAAATAGTAGTTTAGATGTATTACCCGGTAGGTTAATTTTTAAGACCTCGGAGAATAATGTTATGGGAGGGATCTTGAAGAATGGTTGAAGTAAGCTTTGAGCAGATATCTCCTGCTGACTTCTTCTACAGGAATAGAGATATAGCTGGATTCAGCAATCCTTCTAGGTCACTATATACAAGTATAAGAGAACTCGTAGAGAACTCACTGGATGCAGCGGAGATAGGTAGAATTCCTCCAAACATAATTATTGAATTATCAGTTGAGGGGCAGGCGGAAAGTGAGGGAACGGCAATCTATAGATTAAGAGTTGAAGATAATGGTATTGGTGTTGATAAAGAGTATATTCCGAAAGCTTTCGCTACAGTTTTATTTGGAAGTAAGTATGGGTACAAGCAGAATCGTGGAACCTTCGGTCTAGGCGGTACTATGGCTTTACTTTATGGTCAGATAACAACGAATAAGCCTGCAACCGTTATATCGAGTAGAGGGGGTAAGGAAATTCATAAATTCGTATTAATGATAGATATTGTTAAGAATGAGCCTAGAATCTTTAAGCATGAAGTATTCAAGAATGAGAAGAAATGGAGAGGTACAATAATTGAATTCTATCTAGAAGCAGATTATACAGGGAGTAAAGCGAAGATTATTGAATACCTTAAACATACGGCTATAGCTAACCCGCATGCCTCACTATTATTCATAGACCCCAAAGGTAGAATGTACTATTTCCCAAGAGTTACAGATAAAGTTCCAGACCCTCCTAAAGAATCGCTACCTCATCCTGTAGGCGTAGATGTTGAAGCAATGAATAGGCTTCTAGCAAACTCTAAGCAGAAAGATATGTTATCATTTCTAGTTTCAAATTTCCAGAGGGTTGGTGAGAAGACTGCTAGAGAAGTACTTCAGTTAGCTGGGATACCTGAGGATGCTAACCCAAAGAAGTTAACACATGACCAAGTTACCTCACTAATTGATGCGATTAAACGTTATAACAAGTTTAGAGCTCCAGACCCTTCAAGTGTAAGCCCAATCGGTGAAGAACTATTAAGCATAGGAATAAAGAATATGCTTCAACCAGAATTCGTATATGTTGTTCAACGTCCACCATCATCGTATTCTGGCTTCCCCTTCGTAGTTGAAGTTGGCATTGCATATGGAGGGAACATACCTGTAACTGAGGGGATCCAGCTTTACAGGTTTGCTAACAAGATACCCCTCCTATACGATGAGAGAGCAGACGTTGTCTGGAAAGTCGTTAATGAGAGAATAGACTGGTCAAATTATAAGGTTCCAAGAGTGTCGCCTGTAGCCTTAGTGACACATATCTGTTCTCCTAAAATACCTTATAAGAGCGTAGGTAAGGAAGCCATAGCAGATAGACCAGAAATAGAGAGAGAACTCGTAATAGCTATTAGAGAAGCTGCTAGACAGCTTAAACTATACCTCTCAAAGATTGAGAAAAAGCAGACAGCTATAAAGAAGCTGAATATCTATGCAAAATATCTACCCATAATAGCTACATGCGCTGGAAAACTAGTTGATAAAAAACCCCCAGATATCACTAAACTTTTAGGTCGCCTAGGTATAGATGAGAAAACATTGAAGGAAACACAAGAAAAAATTCTTAAAGAATTGGAAGAGAAATACCTCGTTACAGAGGAAGCTGAGTAAGAAATCTTCTACATCCTTATATACCCTTCTTTTAGAATCTTTCAAAAATAATTTTTCAGACCATAATTCTTTTATCCCAGTTTTAAGTCAAAGTAAAGTATGAAAATTGCACTTGCATATTCAGGTGGATTAGATACTACGGTCTCGATTAAGTGGTTGCAGGAGAAGTATAATGCAGAAGTAATCACGGTTACTGTAGATGTAGGTCAAGAAGAAGATTTTGAAGAAGTAGAAGAGAGAGCTTTAAAGAGTGGTGCTATCAAGCATTATTTTATTGATGCTAAGAAGAAGTTTGCGGAAGAGTATGTTGCTAAATGTATTAAGGCTAATGGATTGTATGAAGGTGCTTATCCTCTTTCATCAGCTTTGAGTAGACCTCTTATCGCCGAGGAAGTAGCAAAGATAGCTATTAAAGAAGGATGTGATGCAGTAGCACATGGATGCACAGGTAAGGGAAACGACCAGATAAGATTTGATGTAACATTCTCTGCAGTAGCTCCAGGTCTAAGAATAATTGCACCCGTAAGAGAATGGAATATGAGTAGAGACCAAGAGATAGAGTATGCATTAAAGAATGGTTTACCCATAAACCCGAGGAAGAGCAGGTTTAGTATTGATGAGAATCTATGGGGTAGGAGTATAGAAGCAGGAGAACTGGAAGACCCATGGGTTGAGCCACCTATAGAAGCCTTCAAGTATCTGAAACCACTAGATGAAACACCAAGCCACCCCCAAGAAATAGTAATCGAGTTCGAGAAGGGGGTACCTATCTCAATCGATGGATTAAAGATGCCTCTAGAAGAGCTAATAATAGAATTGAATAGGATAGGAGGTATGCATGGATTCGGCTATATAGACCATATTGAAGATAGAGTTGTAGGATTAAAGTCTAGAGAAGTCTATGAAGCTCCAGCAGCTCTACTGCTAATCTATGCACATATAGATCTTGAGAAGATGGTTCTGAATAAGAGGATCCTAGATTTCAAACCAATAATTGAACACAAATGGGCTGAGATGGTTTATTCTGGTCTATGGGTAGATCCTTTAATGAAAGCTATGGATTCATTCATTGATGAGACGCAGAGAGAAGTTTCAGGAGAAGTTAGAGTAAAGCTATTCAAGGGTTCAGCTAGAATTATTGGAAGGAGAGCTGAGAAACCATTATACAGCCCTGAGATGATAACATATACATCTAAGAGCATCTTCGACCAGAAAGCTGGAGAAGCATTCTCAAAGCTCTGGGGTCTCTCAAGCATAATGTATTACACTTACCAGAAGAGAAGCATCAACCAATCTTAGACTCTAATCTTTCTCCTAAACCACATCCTCCGAAACACTAAAAGACAACTGTAAACGGAATCTAGTAGGTGTAGAGTAGTATGAGCATATTTAGAAGTGCAAAGTTAAAGAAAGAGATGGACCGCGAGATAGCAGAATATATTTCATCACTATCTTTTGATGGTGAGATACTTAATGCTGTGATATGGATTAACGCTGTACATTTAAGGATGCTTAATGAGAAGGGCCTATTAAGCATGGGAGAACTTCAAAAAGCTTTAAACACTTTAAGGGAGATCTATGAGAATCCTCCGAAAGAATTAGACCCTAGGATTGAAGATATCCATGTCTTCATTGAGGAAGCTATCTCTTCTGCTTCTGAATATTCTGGAGGAATGCTATCCTACGGTAAGAGTAGGAATGATACCGTGGCCACAGCTATAAGAATTAGAGCAAGAGAATATCTTCTTGAAACAGCTCTAACTGAATTATCTCTAGTAGATGCATTACTCAACCAAGCTGAGATACACTCTGAAACAATCTTCCCCATATATACACATCTACAGAGAGCTGTCCCCGGCACTTTTGGATTTCTACTCCACTCATACGCTAGCAGAATCCTCAGGAATACATCAAACATAGTAAGCATCTACGCTAGAGTGAACCTCTCACCCCTAGGGTCAGCCGCAGCTACAGGCTCGTCAGCACCTATAGATAGATTAAGAGAAGCCCAGTTGCTTGGATTTGAAGATTTGGTTGAAAACTCTCTAGATGCAACTACTTCAAGAGACTATATAATTACGATATCATCGTATCTTGCTAGCTCAGCGATAACGTACTCATGTTTAGCAGAAGAACTTATACTATACTCTACAGAAGAATTTGATTTAATAGAATTTCCAGATGAATTTGCTTCAACTAGTAGTATTATGCCTCAGAAGAAGAACCCAGTAGTTGCAGAGATAGCTAGAACGAAGATTGGAGAAGTCCTCGGCGAAATAGTTAAGATAGTTTCTATAATGTCTAGACAGCCGAGCGGTTACAATCTAGATTACCAGCAGATAACGCCTAAGCTATGGAACTCGTTTAGAGAAGTAAAAGATACTGCAAAGATACTTTCTAAAATGATCACTGCGATAAATGTTAATAGAGAGAAAGCTCTCAAATCATGTACAGGCTCAATCCTACTAGCCGAGGTTGCTAATAGATTTGTAGAAGAAGGCGGGCTGAGTTTTAGAATTGCCCACCAACTCTGTGCAGAACTCTCCGAATTCATTGATAAGAATACTTTAGATGCCGCAACATTTGAACAAGTAATTAGAAAATATAACGTTTCAAATATAGATTTTGAGAGATTTCAAAGTTGGCTAGACCCACATAAGATTATACATTCTTACAGAACTATAGGGTCAGCTAACCCCGAAGAAGTAAAGAAGATGATCGAGGTAGACCGTAGGAGAGTAGAAGGATTAAGACAATGGTGTAAAGATACATTAGAGAAACTACAGAAACTATTCCTCTCCTCAATC
>JAKCEX010000063.1 GCA_023539395.1 Candidatus Geocrenenecus arthurdayi
ATTTTGAAGGCTCTCTTTGATACAGGTGCGTCTTTTACTGTTATGAGGAAGGATGTAGCTGAGAGAGTCGGTCATATCCTTCCAACAGATGTGAAGGAAGTCACACTAGCGGATAGAAAGACGAAGCTAAAAGTTCTCGGCTGCATCCCGATTTCGATGATGCTTGAAGGCCCACCCATAGATGATATAGCCTACGTTATCGAGGATTTAGCTGAAGAGCTCATCATAGGGGTTAAGGTGATGGAGTTCTACGACATAAAGCTAGACCCCTCAACAAACAAGATAGTAGTAGGGAAGAATTACAGCTCCTTTGAGCTTTACGCATACGGTTAATATTCCTTATATGGGTTGACTGAATAAGTCCCCAATCTTGGATGGACGAACCTACTCAGTAGCCAGCGGTATCTGGATGGATATGCTTGTAAATTTATGGTTCACGTAAAGCCGTATAGAAGAAGCTTAAGTATTGACAGCTGGATGGTAGGAAGCCTAAACTGAATAACATAAGCATCTATAATGGATGAGTCAATGTAGAAAATCTTTAGATGGATAAGAGCTTAGTGAAATAAGAGGCGACTATTTTCCCTAGCTAGATGATTATGAAAGCCTTCCCAGCTATATAATCTCTTATCTAGTCAGCGTTCTAGATGATCAGAGATTCAACTACCGAGATTATCTAATAAATAATCAAAATTAATATTCAATGAAAGGTATATGTTAGAGCAGTTCCTAATCAATAGTGTGACCTTTCTTGAAGATAGTTAGAGTTGAAGAAATTGAAGATGCTGTTAGAAGACTTTCCATGGATGTGAATTATTATATTAGAGATGAATTGAGGGAAGCATATAAGAAAGCATTGGAGAAAGAAGTCTCAGAGATTGGTAAAGAGGTGCTGAGCCAGATAATTGAGAATGTGGAATTAGCTGCAAGCGAGCAGCTTCCAGTATGCCAAGATACAGGTGTCTCGATCGTCTATGTAGAGATTGGGCAGGAGGTAAAGATTGAGGGTGGAAACTTGTATGATGCAATAAATAGAGGTGTTTCAAGAGGGTATAAAGAAGGATATCTAAGAAAGTCGGTCGTTAGAGATCCGCTATTCAATAGAGTTAATACTGGAGACAATACTCCAGCTATGATTCATGTAGAGATTGTCCCAGGGGACGTATTCAGGATAACATTCATGGCTAAGGGAACTGGAGCGGAAAACATGTCTAGGCTTGCAATGCTTACTCCTGCAGCAGGTGTAAAAGGTGTAAGAGATTTTGTTTTGAAGACTGTCGCAGAAGCTGGTCCAAACCCCTGCCCACCTATAGTTATAGGTGTTGGGATAGGTGGAACATTTGATACTGTTGGGTGGCTTGCCAAGAAAGCATTAATGCGTAAATTCGGTTCTAGGCATCCAGACCCAAATTATGCAAAGCTTGAACTTGAACTGCTCGACGAGATAAACAAGCTGGGTATTGGTCCTCAAGGCTTAGGTGGACGTATAACAGCTCTAGATGTAAGGATTGAGACTGCTCCATGCCATATCGGTGCACTACCAGTCGCTGTAAACCTAGATTGCCATGCACATAGAGTAGGGGTGTGGGAGAAGTGATTAAGAGAATTACTCCTCCATTGGATGATAAGATACTTGAAGACCTAAGGATAGGAGATAAAGTATTGATTACCGGGAAGATATACACTGCTAGAGATGCTGCTCACAAGAGATTTGTTGAAACAATCAATAAAGGTGGACAGCTCCCAGTTGACCTGAAAGGTCAGGTTATATATTATGTTGGTCCGACACCTCCTAAGCCTGGATACATTATAGGATCTGCTGGTCCAACGACTTCCATAAGGATGGATAGCTATATGGAGCCGATGCTTAAGGCGGGTTTAAAAGCAACTATAGGTAAAGGGTATAGGAGCTGGGGCGTAGTAGACCTATTGAAGAAGTATAAAGCTGTCTACTTTATAGCTACAGGTGGTGTTGGTGCATTGATTTCAAAAAAGATAAAGAAGGCTAGGATTGTAGCTTACGAAGATCTCGGTCCAGAAGCTGTAATGGAGCTTGAAGTAGAAGATTTTCCAGTGATTGTTGCAAACGATATTTATGGTGGAGATATATTTGAAGAAGGAGTAAGAAAGTATCAAGAGATAACTCTACCATTCAAAATCGAGAGAATATCAGAAGTTTAAAGCCTGCATTATCTCTACAACACTTTTTTATTTTTATTCTATCAAACCAGCATAAAGCTGAGCTGGTTCTTCAAGGCTAAGATACTATTTTTACTCCGAATTCCTCTTGGAAGAACTTCATAGATTCCTCCCTGGTTACTAGATGGTTTTTACCTATCTTCGACCTAGCTCTTCTTCTAAGCATTACTCTTCTCCCAGGTCTTGAGACATGGATTATTACATCCATACCGATTACTCCAAGCTCTGGATTATACTTTGTTCCAGGTATGTCTAAGTGTTCTTTAATTCCGAAAGCGAGGTTACCATACTGGTCAAAATTTTCTTCTCTCACCCTGTACCCTATTGCTGCAAATGCTTTCTGTAGAAATTCTCTAGCTTTATCTCTTCTTAGAGTAACCATTACTGCTATCGGTTCACCACGATGAATCCCGAAACCTCTAATAGTCTTCTTCGCTTTCCTTACACTCGGCTTCTGACCTGTAAGCATCTCCAATATTTTCTCTGCTCTCTCCAAGGGGGCTCCAGACTTGCCTACAGAACAGTTTACAATTACCTTCTCTACCCTAATTCTTCTCATCGGGTTATCTAGCTTCAGAGCACTCATAGAAGTATTAAGCGCCTGCTCACCCATATTAGACCCACCAATAAGTAATCTAACTTTTTAATAATGATTGAGTATTCAACCACACATGTTATCTAATGAACAGTAGGAGTTGATTGTAAAGTTATTATTCTGGCAGGGTTATTTCAGGCTTTTCTCTTCCGACTACCATCACGTAATCTAGTATTGTTGAGACTTCGCCTATCTTCGTCATAGATAGTTTAACTGTAGGTTTTGAGGGGTAAGGTGCATCTCGCTTAACTTCAGCTATCTCACCATGTAATCCTTGCTTGAGTCCCTTAATTATCAATCCATAGTATCCTTCTTCTAATCTTATATGGTCCAATATAGTCTGGCTGGGCACCGATATCTTTAATGTATCTTTAGTATTGATCTGGCGTACTTCTTCTGTTACCTCTTTGAATAATATGTTTCTACCATCATGGAGTGTTATCTGGAGCCTAGCTCCAGCTACATGCATCTTCCTGATTATTCTTCCAAGTTTTATTCCAGATTCATCTTGAGGTATTTCTATCAATCTCAGTCCCTTCCTATATATTGGGAGGATACGATAGTTTTCACCTGTCTCGGGGATAGATACGATATCCATTAATCCTACTGGAAACTTGTAATCTTTTACAACTCTCCCATCTACAAGTATTTTGCCAGCCTTAATAATCTTTTTAGCTTCTTCAGCTCTCTCTGCATATCCTAGATACTCTCTCAAAATTAAGAGTAGCGGAATGCACTCGGTTTTTGAATGAGGTCCAGGGCTAGGTGCAACCGTGAAAACATATTCTTTAACCTGTATATCTAGATGGGGTGGTGCTGCGAGTCTTTTTAGATGAACCATAACTACTCAGCCTCTTTACCTCTTGTTAGCGAGGACTGCCTATATTTATCATCTAACCTTAACTGTGTTATCATGATATTTGATACATGGATGGGGCGAGGCTTAGTCGTCCCGTCTGCTCTCTTAATAGTGACATTCTCAACATAAACTAGCTGCCTCTTCCTATCCACGCCTGTTACCTTCCCCTCTACTCCTCTATATTCCCCTCTCATAATCCTGACTGTATCACCAACTCTAACTGGAAAAGATCGACGTGCATACTTCTCTCTTAATTGGGGGGATAGATGGGCTGACATAAGCTTAGGTAGTTTATGGTAGGGAGCATCGTAGAGAAGCTTCCTCTGCTTCCTCGGTTTAGATGAGACTCTACTCATATAATGTAACCTCGCTATTTCTTAATGAATAGGTATTTGTATGCATTCTTATCTGACATTCAAGTTATCTTTAACCCTCTATTAAAGATTGTTGTTTTAAGAGAAGTTCACCCTTTGGCTTATTTTGAAGTTAATTTAACTTATTAACATTCTGCATTAGACCTAGCAGCTTAGCAGGTGAGACCTCTTTACATGTTAAACTGTTGTATCTCTCCAGCTTTTTAACTACTTATATACTGCTTTCTAAAAGAAAATTACCAGGAATATTGTGTGTTTGAGGAGCTACTGAAAAACTTCGTTTAATGCTTGAGCTTAGAAAGAATGAAGAGACCTGAAAAGAGAATTGGATATATGCGTATAAAGAAGGTTATAGGTGAGCTACGTAGCTACGAGAGTGAGGATTAAGATAAAGACAGGAAAGAATGAAATAGAGACACCTAGACTAGTAAATACTGGTTTTGAGACTACAGCTCCCGATATAGTTTTACCGTTAGAAGCTGCGAAGACCCTAGGGTTATGGCCTCCCCGTAGACAAAACTCACTACAGTTGAGACTAGTGGCGGGGAAGTTGAGCTCTTCTACATTGAAGAATCAATAGAATCGTCATTAATTGATAGACCTGATAAAAAGATAGGTGTAAATGTTATAGTAGATCCTCATGTAAGAGAAGTGATCTTAAGCGATTACGTTTGTAGTGTATTGGGAATAGTCTTACTAGGCCTGAAGAAAGGATCTGGAGATTAGTAGATGATCCAGAAGACACGGTGAGAGAGATAGTAGAGCCAAAGACCTGGTAGGGTAAGAGAGATAGAAATCATAAGCATAACCAATAATAATTTGTATGCTGAGGCGGTCTTCATCAACTCATTCAACCAATCTCTATTCATCGTTTCCAATAATAATTTCTGGAAGAATACAAGGAGGATATAAGTTTACATGTTTTAAAGGATTAGCATTAAATTTCCGCCAGCTATTCTTATCTTAGCACATGGTTGAGGCTGGTCTGCTTGTTAAGCCTCCGACTAGGAGAGCTGATATAGAAGCTTTGGAAAACGTTAGGAGGCTTCGCCCTCAAGCTATTCTCTTGAATCTTCCAGAGAATATTGAAGAGGTGCTCAATGATTATAGTAGGGGTAAACTAGATTATGAGGAATTCATAGATTCTCTATATGAAAAACTTCCAGAGCCTAAAGGTGCATGGATAAAAGAATTTGAAGTATTCTTGAGAGAGCTTCCAAGCATCGGTGAACTAGCTGATATATATTGTTACACTGATACTGAATCGTTCAATCAAGAAGTAAGTACATCTATAGAAGTTGCTCTCCTTACTATTAGGGGTATTATAAGAGAGAAGGTAGAAGTCAAAGAGTGGATAAATGTCTTGAAGAAGTCAGTGTTAAGAGAAGCAGAGAAATGGAGTAGGGAATTCTCCAAGATACTTGACATAGCTAGGAGTTACGATAGAGTAATCTGCATATCAGGTTTTGAAGGTAAATACATTAAGAGAAGACTAGACGATTTTGGAGTAAAGTCGTGGATAAGATATTTAGACCAGCCTTACCACTTTACTCCACTAGAGATCTTGAAGAGACTCATACTATTGGATAGAGTAGACGAAGAATTGTTTGGTAAATTGATAAAAGAACATATTAGGTTCTTGAAGGAATATATATACCGTATGCCCTACACTGAAGCTGTTGAGAAATGGGTTAGGGAGAGATTGTATTGGCTTCCAGTAAGGAGGCAGAAGCCTGACTGAGAGAATAATCTTAACCAAGTTAGAGTTATTCCATGCCAAGATAGTTGAGAGAGATAGTAGAGTAACCGTAATAGCTACAGATAGTGGAAAAACCTTTAGACTACATTTAACGAATACTGGAAGACTGAATGACCTAGTCTATCCCGGTTCTGAGATACT
>JAKCEX010000017.1 GCA_023539395.1 Candidatus Geocrenenecus arthurdayi
ACCTTAGAGGAGCGCCACCTGATGAGAGATTCCAGAAGCCATATCCACCGAAGATCTATAGATTGAAAACCGGTGAACCTATCATAATCAGACCTGCAGATGTTAGTGAAGCTCCTGTAATACTTCAAACACTTAAACAGCTTATCGATCCAGCATATGATAAAGACTTCTATCACTTAGTAGCTGCTAGAACGTATACTGAGATTCTAGCGTGGACTCAGAATAGAATAAAAGATGAATATGTAATAGTAGCTGCAAGTAAGGAAGGAGAGCTCATGGGGTTGGTTAACCATAGATTCTGGGATGAGAACATCTGTATAAGCTTACATACTATAGTTTTTAAGCGTGCAGAACGGCTTGGAATAGTTCTGTATGCAGCTAAAATTGAGCATGCATTCGATGTAGTTGGTGCGAAAGAGTGGTGGGCAACCTTCGAGAGCCCCTTTGGATACAGGATGGGCTTCAGATTACAGCATGCTATGAAGCCTTGGCCTGAGATGCAGCATGAATTAGGGGGAGGAAGAATATTTTACTTAACTAAAGATAGATGGGATAAGATAGTAAAGAAGAATCTTGAAGAGAGAGGTCTAATGGGTGAAAGACCTGTTCCTGAAGACTTACTAAAGAAAACAAAGCCTTTGAAACCACCAACCAAGATAGAGATTGAATTCTAAACATCAATCTATAATCTCCTCTAAACCCAACATATTTTATTTTTTATCTTGAGCTGCTGACAAAAATAATCAATAAAGTAGTTATTACATTGTTTAAAGAAAAAGGAGACATTAAGGCTTAATATTATTCTAGCTGTACGTCTTTTCTCTATCTTTTACTGGTTAGCAGTATTCTGGAAAACAAAATTAAGATCCAGGCTATACATTACATGGTTCAGAACCCTACCTGAAAAATTTTAATTTTCATGAAAGTCTCGCTCCTATCACACCATTATATGATAATGAAAAACTGATATACCGTCATGAAGTAGATATAAGACTTGACTTATTCAAACAGATATATATTGGACAGATATTATGTATGTTCGTAAACCATGAGGGGGGACATTATCTGGAAGCTTTGAAATATGTAGGTAAGTCTATCACACGCATTGATGCTGTTGAAAAAGTTCTTGGGATAGCTGAATACGCAAGCGATATAGAACTTCCCGGAATGCTTTACGCAAAACTTCTCCTAAGCCCCTATGCACATGCAAAGATAATATCAATAAACTATGAGAAAGCTCTAAGAGTTCCTGGAGTTGTCTCAGTAGCGGTAGGAGACGACTTCCCCTTTAGAGTTGGATTATATGTAAACGATAGAAACATCTTGGCTAGGAAGAAGGTTAGATGGGTGGGTGAGCCTGTAGCTGCAGTAGTTGCAGAAGATCTCGAAGCAGCAGAAGAAGCTGTTGAGCTTATCGAGGTTGAATATGAGCCGCTTCCAGCTGTACTCGATGTAAGAGAAGCATTAAAGCCTGGTGCACCTCTAGTTCATGAAGAACTAGGTGAGTATGCTCATTCTCCAGCTTTCAACCCTATTGCTGGAACAAACATAGCTAATAGATTTACCTTGAAGAAGGGAAACATAGTTGAAGGATTCAATAAGAGCGAGGTAGTGGTCGAGAATGAATTCTACATGCCGCAAGTCTCACATGTTCAGATGGAGACCCATGTATGCATCGGCCATTACATGGCTGATGGAAACATTAAGATTTGGACTTCTGCTCAAAGCCCCTTCACTGTCCGATACATATTAAGCCATTCAATAGGTGTACCTCTCCACAGAATATCTGTCTATGTACCGTATGTAGGTGGAGGGTTCGGAGGGAAAGCTGGTATAAACTTTGAACCACTTGTCGTCCTATTATCTAAGAAAGCAGGATATAGACCAGTTAAGCTAGAGCTCACACGTGAGGAGCATTTCCTAGCTGCTCCATTACGTCAGGGGTTCTATGCTAAGATAAAAACAGGGGTGACTAAAGATGGGAAGATAATGGCTGAGAAAATCTTCTACGCTTTTGATGCTGGAGCTTATGCTGATTATGGAGTTAATGTAGCTAGAGCTGCAGGCTATTCCTGTACCGGGCCATACTATGTTCCAAATATCGAGGCAGAATCTCTAGCCGTTTACACTAACCATCAATGGGGGACAGCTTTCAGAGGGTTTGGTCACTTCGAGTTTCTCTGGGCAATTGAGAGACAGATGGAGATTGTAGCATCAAAGTTGGGTATTGACCCTGTCGAATTTAGATTAAAGAATGCTCTCCTCCCAGGTTTAACTACAGCTACAGGTGAAGTATTGAGGGAGGATGCTGGAAGAGTTGACCAATGTATTGAGGCTGTTGCAAAAGAGCTTAGATGGGGGGAGCTTACTCCAACCAATGATCCTAAAAAAGTTAGAGCGAAAGGTATTGCAGCGTTATGGAAAGCGCCAGCTATGCCTCCAAATGCTGCATCATCTGCAATTATAAAATTCAATGAAGATGGGACTGTGCTATTATCAGTAGGTGTAACCGAGATAGGGCAAGGAACTGTAACATCGCTGGCTCAGATAGCTGCAGAAGAGCTTGGAGTACCAATTGAAAAAATCAGGGTAGTTCCATTTAGGCATACAGACTTAACACCCTATTCTTGGCAGACTGTCGCGAGCAGAAACCTCTTCATGGAGGGTAGAGCGGTTATTAGAGCTGCCAGGGATGCAAAAGAGCAAATACTAGAGATAGCTTCACAGGTTCTAAGAGCACCTAAGGATGACTTGATAATTAAAGATGAGAAAGTATGGGTTAAAGGTAGACCTGAATGGAGTCTACATCTTAAAGATATAGTTGCTGGATACGTTTACCCGAATGGAAACACGATCGGCGGACCTATAATAGGCCGAGGATACTTTGTAGGAACCCGATTATCATATCTAGACCCTGAGACTGGTCAAGGATACCCTGCTCTTAAATGGACTTTCGGAGCTCAAGGTGTAGAGATAGAATTAGACCTAGAGACGGGGGAGGTAAAAGTCTTGAAGCTTGTTTCAGCTTTCGATGTAGGCAAGGCGATAAACCCTATGCTCGTAATAGGTCAGATTATCGGTGGTGGCATCCAATCCCTAAGCTTGGGGATGTGGGAGCAATACGTATACGATGATAAGGGTAGAATGCTTAACCCAAATCTAACCGATTACAAGATTGCAAGAGCTGGAGACATCCCAGAAGAGATCATCCCAATAATAATAGAGAACCCCCAGAGTGATGGCCCTTATGGTGCAAGAGGAGTAGCAGAATTGTCTATGCTCTCCGTTCCAGCTGCTATAGCTAATGCGATATTCCATGCAACCGGCGTGAACATAAACGACTTACCATTAACATATGAAAATATCTGGAAAGCCTTAAACAAAAAGAGGTGAGAAGAATGCTCCCAAAATTTGAATATTATTCTCCAACCTCTCTCAGTGAAGCTCTAGACCTCTTAGAGAAGTATGGGGAAGATGCAAAGATAATAGCTGGAGGCACGGATTTGCTGGTTTCAATGAGGGATAGGATACTGAAACCCAAGTGTTTGATAGATATCAAGAAGATACCTGAATTGAGAAGGATTGAGTATAAGGAGGGCGTGGGGCTAACAATAGGTGCAGCAGTAACCTTCAAAGACATATTAGAGTATCCTAACCTGGAGAAGAAGTATAGAGTATTATGGGAGGCTGTAAAAACTATTGGAGATATGATTCTAAGAAATCGTGCAACACTTGTTGGGAATATATGTAATGCTAGCCCAGCAGCAGACAGCGCTCCAGCCCTACTTATACTAGATGCTAGAGCAAGAATAATCAATAAAAATGATGGGGTTAGAGAAGTACCCTTAGAAAGATTCTTCATAGGAGTTAAGAAGACGATCCTTAAACCTACTGAGATCGTTAAGGAAGTTTTCGTACCTGAGCCTCCTGCAAATTGCTATGGAAAGTATGTTAAGGTTATGAGAGTTCAGAGTGAAGACTTAGCAGTTGTTGGAGTTGCAGGACTAGCATATAGAGATAGGGGGGACTTAATCATTAGGCTTGCCTATTCAAGTGTTGCTCCAACACCCATCAGGGTCAAGGAGGTAGAAGAAGTCTTCAAGAAAAAGAACATGTCTCTAGATGAGAAGATTGAGGAAGCTGTTAAGATCTCTTCTGAAAAAGTTTCACCGATCTCAGATGTTAGAGGTAGCGCAGAATACAGGCTTAACCTAGTGAAAGTCGCTACTAGAAGATTAATTAAAGAATTAGTGGAGGTGGTCTAGATGAGTAGGAGAAAGATAAGATTTAAGATAAATGGTGTTGAGAAAACTGTAGAAGTCGAGCCTAATAAGACTCTATTATGGCTTATTAGAGAGGAGCTTAAACTAAAGGGGACTAAGAAAGCATGTGAACGAGGAGACTGTGGGTTATGTACAGTCTTATTGAATGGAGAACCAGTCAAGTCTTGTCTTGTTCTTGCTGTTGAGGTTGATGGTTCAGATATATTGACTGTTGAGGGTCTAGCGAAGAATGGTGAACTAGCACCTATACAGAGAGCATTCATAGAACATGGAGCAACACAATGCGGATTCTGCACACCAGCCTTCCTAATAGTTGGACACTGGTTAATAAACAGGAACCCTAATCCATCAAGAGAAGAAGTCGTAGAAGCTATCAATGGATTACTCTGTAGGTGTACAGGCTACAAACCTATAATAGATGCCATATTAGAAGCAGCAAAATATATGAGGAGAACATAAAAGTAGAACTACCCTAACTATCAATATTTCTACACAAGATGCCTTAGCCTGCCATCCATAAGTATAAATGCTTGAAAATCTCCAAGATAGCCTATGAAGACTTCACAGTTGATAGCTATTTCAAGTTTCTTCACCAGTTTAACTTTCCTAGGAGCCCAGCTGGCCCTCTATGTTGGACCCGTTCCTATAACTTTTCAAACATTCTTTGTGATACTATCAGGATTAATTGGAGGAGCTAGGATAGGTTTAGTATCGCAATTACTCTATCTTATTCTCGGTTTATTCGGTCTACCAGTATTCGCTGGTTTTAGAGGTGGGTTAACAGTATTTATGGGACCTACAGCTGGATATTTATTCTCATTCCCTATTGCTAGTGCAGCTGCAGGACTAATATTCCATCCCTCTAAAAACAAGATAATGCTTCAAGGCTTGCTAGCCTGCATCATCTCTGAAATATTAGTGTATGGAGTAGGTGTTCCATGGATTATCTACTGGTTGTCTAATTTTGGAGGAATATACATTTTCGATGCTTTCTCCAGCGCAATATTAATGGGAGCCTTGATCTTCCTTCCAGGAGATGCTTTAAAGATCATCTTAATACTTTACCTCTTAAATCGAAAAGACATTCAGCATTTGATAATTAGAATAAGAGCATCATAATAAGGAAACAGAGGATCTACGCTGTACATGGACGCTTAGTAGCAATACAGTCCTAGAAACTTTCTGATTCTCTCATTTTGACTACTTCTAGCTTCTCAACATCTTTAGGTGTTAGTGTTATCATTCTACCTTCTAAATCTATTATCAAGTTACCGTATAAATCCAGATCTCTAATAAGCGTCCTAATTTTCCCTGAACGGGTATAGAGAACAACGTTGCTACCAACGAAATCCCCTTCCCTCTTTATCTCTGCTACTATTTCATTATACAGTCCTCTCTTATATTTTTCATAGTATTCTCTCAGGGTAAGCAGTATCTCTAGTAGTAAAGTATCTTCATCTATAGGTTTACCGCATTCTTCAAGTATAGTTGTTGCTTTACCTCTTAATTCTATCGGTAGGTGTTCTAGTTTAAAGTTTACGTTTACACCGATACCTACAAGGGATTTCTCTATTATTTCTCCATTTACATCTGATTCTATCAATATACCTGCAATCTTCCTACCATTAACATAAACATCGTTCGGCCATCTTATCCTTGGTTTAAGCTTAGTTATCTTTCCTAATGCTTTTGAAACAGACAACGAGGATAGGAGAGAGAGGAGACTATAAGTATTGACAGGTGTCCTAGGGTATAGGATAGTGGTAAACCATAGTCCTCCAGAAGGTGAAAACCATTCTCTACCAAATCTACCCCTACCTTTCAATTGTCTCTTTGCTACTATAGTAGTATATTCTTCAGCATCCTGTATGTTTCTAGCTACTTGAAAAGTAGAGTCAACAATATCATAACGAATAATCTTAAACGCCATTAAGTCTCAAAACAATTAAGTGTATCTTTAACATATATAGGTTATATCCTTAAAGTCTTAAAGTGCTTCGAATAATATTTGTCCACTAATGAAGAAAAGATCTCGTTTGGATTTTCTACCGCTCATAAGTAATATTAAAATAGTCGGTAAGAAAAATTGATTCCATGATCTTAAGTGAAAATGTATGGTTAGGTCTATTATTTACAGCTTATTGGTTGATAATCCTGTCAGCTGGAGTACTGCTAGTGACGGCGTTAACATACGTGTTCCGAAAATTTTTCTCAGCTAAACCATCACCAACTAGGGTAGAAGAAGTTGGAGAAGAAAAATCAGTAGAGGAGGAACTAGAGTTATCAGCCGCTATTAGTGCTGTCCTAGCATACATGACCTCACCGACAACTACAAAACCGTATCTAGAGAGATCTCAGGAGCCAACTGCATCTCTATGGAAAGCTTCAAGCATGCTTTCCTCTACAGGATATGAGGGGGTGGGATAGCTTGGTAAGAAAATTTAGAGTAAAGATAGGGGAGAGAGTGTTCGAAGTAGAAGTAGAAGAAGTAGGTGTAGAGAAACCATCTATACCTATTGAGGTGCCTACTCCATCTCCCCCACCAAGAGAGGTTACTTCACCTAGGCCTACAGTAGAGGTTAAAGCTCCCACCGTTAAGGTACCAGGCTTAGTCCAGGCGCCGATCCCTGGAACTATAGTCTCGATAAAATGTAGGGAGGGGGACCTAGTTAAAGCGGGCGACCCACTACTAGTATTAGAGAGCATGAAGATGGAGAATGTTATTTACTCACCTAAAGCAGGTAGGATAAAGAAGATATATGTTTCAGAGAATGTTTCAGTAAATTTTGGAGATCCGCTGGTTGAGATAGAGTAGGTGGAAGATATTATGGATTTCCTCTCGGTCTACCTAGGAAACGTAGTGATGATGATTGTTGGAGTAGTTTTGATTCTCTTAGCGGTCAAGAAAGGATATGAGCCTCTCCTCTTAATACCTATAGGGTTCGGAGCAATACTTGTCAATATACCATATGGAGAATTAATGGAGGTAGGAGGATTCTTAAGATATCTCTACGATTACGGGATAATCACTGAACTTTTCCCCATCTTAATCTTCATCGGTATAGGAGCGATGTTAGATTTCACCCCCCTGTTCGAGCGCCCCTGGTATCTACTAATAACAATCCCAGCTCACTTAGGCATCCCGCTAACGATGTTGCTCGCATTATCTCTTGGTCTCGATCCAGGTACAGCCGCGAGTATTGGGATAATAGGAGCGATGGATGGTCCTACAGCGATCTTTGTAACTTCTAGGTATGCTAGAGAGCTTCTAGGACCAGTAACGGTTGCAGCTTACACTTACATCTCCGTAGTCCCAATCCTCCAAGTCCCCCTATCTAAGATTCTCCTAAGTAAAAAGGAGAGGCTTACTAGGATGGAGTATAAGCCAGCCTCTTTTCCACGTACTGTTAAGATAGTCTTCCCATTACTGGTAACTTTAACGATAGGTGTTTTAGCGCCGAAGGGTCTACCATTGATTGGCGCATTAATGTTTGGAAACTTCTTAAAAGAAGTTGGGATAGTCGAAAGGTTAGCTAAGTCAGCTCAGAATGAATTATCTAACATAGTGACACTCCTACTAGGCATAACGATAGGTGGAACAATGATTGCTGAAAAATTTCTAAATATTGTAACTTTGATGGTTTTTGGATTCGGGGTTGTTGCTTTTATAATCGATTTATCTTGCGGTCTCCTTGCTGCGAAGCTCGCCTATTACGTAACAGGCGGCAAGATAAACCCACTGATAGGTGCTACGGGGATATCAGCATTCCCAATGGCTGCGCGGACAGCTCATCTAATCGCCCGTCAAGAAGACCCAGATAACTGGATATTAATGCAAGCTATGGCTGCTAATACTGGTGGGCAGATTACATCTGTAATCGCTGGCGCAGTGGTTTTATCTCTTCTCCCAATACTCTTCCAGCTATAAAGGCATATTCCCATGTTTTCTTGGAAGTCTCCCCAATAAGCTCCTCTTTCCTCTTAAAAGCATCTTCAGAGTCTTAATTAGTATTGGTCTAGTATCCTTAGGCTCTATTACGGAGTTGATATAGCCTAGAGAGGCTGCGACGTATGGATTAGCAAACTTGCTTCTATACTCGCTAACAAGTTGGTTGAAACGTTCTTCTCTTTTCTCCGGCTCTAGACTATCCAACTCTTTCCTGTAGACTATCTCTACAGCCCCCTCAGGACCCATTACTGCTATCTCCGCGGTTGGGTAAGCGTAGACTATATCTGCACCTAGGCTCTTACTACACATCGCTATATATGCTCCACCATATGCCTTCCTAACGATTATGGAGATCTTGGGGACGGTGGCTTCGACGTATGCATAGATTACTTTTGCTCCATGCCTTATTATCCCACCATGCTCCTGCTTTGTCCCAGGTAGATATCCAGGTACATCTACGAACGTTATCAAAGGTATATTGAAACAATCACAGAATCTTACGAATCTAGCAATCTTATCAGAAGAATCTATATCAAGTACTCCAGCTAGTACTGCTGGCTGGTTAGCAACTATACCTACAGGATAACCATCTAAACGTGCAAACCCTACGACAGCATTTGGAGCAAATTGACTCTTCACTTCTAAGAATGAACCGATATCTACAATCCTGTTGATGACTTCTTTTATATCGTAGCTTTTACGGGGGTCGGCAGGAATAATCCTGTTTAATTCTTCGTCTACTCTCTCAGGGTCATCTCCAGTTTGAATTACTGGAGGTTCCTCAAGACTATTTGATGGGAGGTAGGAGAGCAGCTTCTTGATAAGCTGAATTGCTTCGAGATCTGAAGATACTGCAAAGTCAGCTACACCTGAGATCCTAGTATGGACGTCAGCTCCTCCTAGTTCTTCGAAAGACACGTCTTCTCCCATTACAGCTTTTACAACACGTGGACCTGTAATGAACATATAGCTTGTCTTCTCAACCATTATTATGAAGTCTCCGAGAGCAGGAGAGTATACGGCTCCTCCTGCACATGGCCCCATGATAGCGATAATCTGTGGGATTACTCCTGAAGCTCTAACATTCCTCGCGAAGTACTCACCTATAGCATGTAGTGAGGCTACACCTTCTTGTATACGTGCTCCACCAGAGTCATTCAGTCCTATTACGGGTATCCCTAGCTCCATTGCTTTATCATATATCCTAGTTATCTTATTGGCGTGGATCTCTCCGATTGAGCCTCCCATCACGGTTGCATCCTGAGCATATATTGCTACAAGCCTACCGTTTACTTTTCCTAACCCTGTTACAATTCCATCTCCTAAGTATTTTCTCCTATCCATCCCGAACTCTGTAGCTCTTGAAAGCATAAATACGTCCAGCTCTATGAAGCTTCCTTCATCAACCAGTAGGTTTATTCTTTCACGAGCAGTAAGCTTCCCAGCTTGATGCTGCTTCTCAATAGCATCTTTCCCCCCGCCTACGTATGCTTTCTCATACATTTCACGTAATTCAGAGACTAACGTGTCCATAGACCTGTACTCTATTCCATCCATAAATCATTCACAGCTCCCCTATGCAATCAAGAGTTATTTAACCTTATCCAATACGAGTTATTCTATCCTAAATAACAGATTATGTTTTCTACTTAATTGGAATAATAGAACTTTTGAAATTTATGAACTAGCCTCTGTATTAATAATACTTTTATCCTGCATTAACAAATTAGAAATGAGTCTAAGAGGTGTTAATATTTGGGTAGAAAGATTTCTCCTGAAGAACAGTCATGGTGTTTAGATAAAGTTACGGGTAAAGTTGTTATCAGTAAGGGTCTTGAAAACATTTGTATAGACAAGAGCACAATATGCTACATAGATGGTTTTCACAGTAAGCTTTACTATAGAGGGTATAGTATAGAAGACCTAGCAAAAAATAGTACATATGAAGAAACAGTATACTTAATACTTTATGGAAAGCTGCCTACTAGGAGGGAGCTAAACGATTTTAGTGGATGGATGAGAGAAGAAAGAGATATTCCAAGAGAGGTTATCGAGTTACTGGCAAAGATTCCTAGAGATATTGAGCCTATGGAGATGCTTAGAACTGCTGTCTCATACCTTGGAAATCTAGATCCTGGAAGACATGATATGAGTCTAGAAGGCGTGATTAGGAAGACAATTAGATTGATTTCTAAGATGCCCACTATTATCGCATATTGGTATAGAATCAGGGATGGAAAAGAAATAGTATGCCCTGACCCAAGGTTGAATCATGCTGAAAACTTCCTCTATATGATGCATGGGGGAAAGCCGGAGCAAATCTTAGCTAGAGCTATGGATGTTTCATTTATCTTGTATGCTGAGCATGAGATGAATGCTTCTGCTTTTACTGCTGTTGTTATTGCTTCAACTCTGAGTGATTATTATAGTGCTATTGTTGGTGCTATTGGTGCTCTTAGAGGTCCACTACATGGTTATGCGAATGTTGAAGCTATGAAGCAGTTTGATGAGATAGGTAGCCCTGAGAATGTAGATAAATGGTATAGAGAGTATATCTTAACTGGTAGGAAGAGGGTTATGGGTGCAGGTCATAGAGTATACAAAACATACGACCCAAGAGCAAAAATATTCAGAGAATACGCAAGAGAATTTGCTGAAAGATACGGAGGCAAAGTAAAAACATACTATCAGATTGCAGACCGCTTAGAAGAATACGTAATGAAGCAACTCTGTGAAACTAGGAACATCTGCACAAACTGTGATTTCTGGAGCGGTATAGTCTATTATGCTATGGGGATCCCGGTAGACCTCTACTGCGCGGTTTTTGCAGCTGCAAGAACGGTAGGTTGGTCAGCTCACGTAATAGAATATGTAACAGAAAACAGGATACTCAGACCAAGACTATACTATGACGGAGAAATCGATAGAGAATACATACCAATAGAAAATCGCTAACACGATATAATTTCCCTACTATTTTTCTTTATAGCCAAACAATAAAAGTTAACTAGTCGGTTTAGATGATAGTATCCTCGATAATATCGGATATTGTATATTTCTCGATGCTCCATAGTTTATCTAGGAGCTTCTTCCTCTGGTCAGCTGGGAGAACGTTTTCAGATAGTTCATTGAACTTACCTTCTAATTCTTTATCTGTTAATGGGTTTTTCGGATGCCCTTTTGCATAATCTACTTGTTCTTCAAACTTTCTTCCATCATTCATTACAAGAGTAATTCTATTCGGGAATGCTTTAGGATACATTCTATCTAGCTCTGGATCTACTTTAACTTCCATCTTCTTCATTAAAGACAATACTGCTGGATTTCTTATATCATCATAGTGTTCAATTTTTATCCGACCCCAAACAAGGGAAGCTGCAACTATCCACATAAGAGAGTGGTCTGCTGTTTCTTTAGTGTGTGGATCCCATTTTTCAGGGTCTTTCGGTCCAATAATATCGTATGCTGGTTGATGTGTTTCTACTATAATCTTCTCTATCTTATTAACATCCACCTGCTCTCTTAGTTTGATGGCTGCATCTACTGCAGTCTGTGCATGATATTCTACTGGGTAGGGCTTGATGTAAGTATCTAGAATACGTCTAGGCTGCTTCTTCTCAGATAATGATTGGAGTTGGTCAAAGTCAAATTCTCCGTGGAGTAGCTGCTTGATAAATCCCATCTCTCCTTCAAAAGGTTTGAAGGGGCCCGTGAACCCTTCCATAGCTAAGATGGATGAAAAGACAGCGTTTCTAGTAGAGTTTGCAGCTGCAGCTCCTTTCCACATACTTAATTCACCTACCCTGGTCTGCCTCATAGATGCATGGGGTACAGCGTAGATTGATAGAGCATGATGTATCTTTTCTTTATCGAGTCCGAGAAGCTTACATGAGAGAATAGTGCTTCCTATTCCCAGAAAATTTACATGGTCCCATCCTCTTCTTCTTAAGCTTGCACAGTCACAGAAGGTTACAGCGACTTCGTATCCAATAGCTATAGATGTAATGATGTCTTTCCCGCTAGAGTTTAATGCATCTCCGAGCCCTAGTGCAGCTGCAATCATATCGCTAGGGTGGAGAGGCTCCTTGGAGAGGTATGTATCATTATAATCATGGTATCTTATCATTACCCCATTTATAAAAGATGCCCAGTCAGGTGAAACGGTGTACCTTGTACCGATTATCCTCCCACCTTTCTGGGCTGTATATAGAGATGCAGCACGCCTACTCTTTACGACTGGCTCAGAATTGTATGCAGCGAAAGCTACAGCTAAGCTATCCATAATCCTTCTCTTTACTTCATGTATTGTTTCACTTGGAATCTTATTGTAATCTATTTCGGAAGTATACTCTGAAAGAATAGTGGTTACCCTATCCAACCTAGTTCACGTTTTAATCTACTTCTCTAATGTTTTTAAATATTTTCTTGTCGAATTCCTCATACTCATAGTATCCGATTAATTCGTAGAGTTCTTTACGTGTATACATTTCTGGAACAAGCTCTCTCTGGGTTCCCCTCTCCTTTAGTAGGGATAAAGCTTTCTTCATAGAGTACATAGCTACTCTAAGCAATGTTACAGGATATATTACGAGCTTGTACCCCATGTTCTCAAGCTTGCTAGCTTCTATTAATGGAGACCTGCCAAACTCAGTCATATTAGCAAGTAGTGGAGCTTTAATTCTAGATGCAAATTCAGCAAACTCTTCTTCAGATTCTAATGCTTCTGGGAATATAACGTCAGCACCTGCTTCCAGATATATCTCCGCTCTCCTAATCGCATCTTCTAAACCTGTTACACCTCTTGCATCAGTCCTAGCTATAATAACAAAGTCAGGGTTACTTCTAGCTTCAGCTGCAGCTTTAATCTTCCTAGCCATTTCATACGGTGGGATTAGCTGCTTCCCAGAAAGGTGTCCACACTTCTTCGGTAGTACCTGGTCTTCTATCTGGACAGCTGCTGCACCTACCTTCTCAAATTCTCTAACAGCTCTAACAACGTTGAGAACTTCTCCATAGCCAGTATCAATATCAACTATAACTGGTATGTCTACAGAATCACATATATAGCTTACAATCTTAACCATTTCATCTAGAGTTATAATCCCTAGGTCAGGTAAGCCTAGAGAAGCAGTAACAGCAGCTCCTGAAACATAGACGGCCTTAAACCCCATCTTCTCAGCTAGCATCGCAGTTAAAGCATTAAAGACCCCTGGCACCATTACTATCCCCGGCTTCTTTAATTCTTCTCTCAAAAGTTTCACAGGATCTCTCTCCCTACGTTTAATAATAACCGCAGATGAAGTGCGCTCCATCACAAATAGATATTATAAAATTAGCTTTAGAATAGTTTTTCGCTTAGGATCAAAGAGAAAACGGTCTACGTTAAGTTGGAAATTTTAAGATAGCCATCCCTGTGTGAGAAGTATGAAATTAAAGTTTTTTAAATACATATTAATACATTATCTGATCTAGCTTGTCATCTATTAAAGATGAGATTGAGAGAGCTAATAGTGAAGCTGTGGAAAAGATGATGGAGGCAGACCCTATATGGGTTGATATGGGACCTGCAAGAGAAAAGATCCCAGGTTTACGTGATTACATGTTACTGCATGCTGGTCCCCCTCTCTCTTATGAGAACGCGAGTGGACCGATGAGGGGAGCTATAATAGGTGCAATACTATATGAAGGGTGGGCAGACTCGGTTGAAGAAGCCGAGAGATTAGTGAAGTCTGGTCAGGTAGTCTTAGAGCCTGCACATGAACATAATTCTGTAGGACCTATGGCTGGAATAATCTCTCCAAGTATGCCAGTCTACGAAGTTTATGATAAGAAGTATGGGAACAGAGCTTACTCTAACATGAATGAAGGAATCGGTAAAGTACTGAGGTACGGTGCATATAGTAAGGAAGTCATAGATAGACTGAAGTGGATGGAAGAAGTTGCAGGTCCAGTCTTAAAAGCAACCATAGACATTGTTAGAAGAGAGAGGGACGGCATACCTATAAAAACCATAATTGCACAAGCTCTCCAGATGGGGGATGAATGCCATAATAGACATATCGCTGCTACGAGCTTACTAATGAAAGAATTAAGTCCAAGCATTATCGAGACCGGCTTCGATAGAGAAACGATAAAACAAGTATATCTATTCTTAGCGAATAACAATTTCACAATGCTTAACCTATGCATGGCCGCAGGTAAAGCTATGACCCTAGCAGCACACAACATAAAATATAGTACAATAGTAACAGTAATGACTAGAAACGGTACTGAGACAGGCATAAGAGTAAGCGGGCTAGGAGATAGATGGTTTACAGCTCCAGCACCCACTCCTAAAGGCGTATGGTTCCCTGGATATAGTGAGGCGGATGCAAATCCTGATCTAGGTGATAGTTCTATAACTGAAACAGCTGGATTCGGTGGATTTGCTATGGCAGCTGCACCTGCAATAGTTTCATGGGTTGGAGGAAGTGTCCAACTAGCTTTCGAGATTACCAATAAAATGTATGAAATAACCTACACGAAGCATAGATACTTCCTAATACCATATCTTAATTTCCAAGGAACACCCACTGGAGTAGATATTAGGAAGATTGTTAAGACAGGGATTGTACCAACAATAAATACTGGGATAGCCCATAAACAGCCTGGAGTAGGTCAGATAGGAGCTGGATTAGTATCATTCCCCTTCGAGGTATTCAAGAATGCTTTCGAAGCCTACGTAGAAGAATATGGAATATAATTATACAGCGTATTCAATAGGATGGCTTGCCGATAAAGTCATAAAAAAGAGGAAAAGAGCAATAGTTCAGTACATATTCGAGAATACATTCTACTTGAACTATGGAAACGATATGGTCGTAGTTACTAGAAAGAACTATCCTTCTCCAATCAGTATAATTCTATCGTCAGATAAACAGGAAAAACCATTCAATAAGATACTGAGAATAGGTGGGAAAGCCTACACCAGTAAAAATACCATAAAAATTAGCAATTTGGTAATCAATATTGAAAACCCAGAAATCTATAAACCAAGAAATCTACCTGACCCAGACATAGAGAGTTTAAAAGCAGCAGTGAAGATATTTGATAAATCGTTGAAAACTATCTTCATACTTTATTCCTGCGTACCGATGAAGATCCCCTTATTTAAAACTCTAGAATTCAAGAAATTCATAGATGAAGTCGTTTACCCATTCTCAAGAAGACAGGCAGACGTTATACTTGACCCAGAAAGATACAGGATTTTGTTAGGAGTCGGCGAAGGTTTTACTCCATCAGGAGACGATTTTCTCTTAGGGTTTATCGTAACCATAAATTCATTCAATAAACTACTGTCTACACGTAAGATAAGATTGGATGAGGAGCTCCTCTTAAATTCTACAGCCTGGGTTAGTGCAATGTACCTGAAGTATATGCAGTTAGGAATTTATGATGGGAGGATAGAGAGCTTCCTCTCCGCTTTAATGGAGGGGGATGAAAATATGGCTATTGACACTTTAATAAATATCGTTGAGAGAGGCCACATTTCTGGTCTTGATATTTCACTGGGATTGATTACTGGGTTAGCATGCGTTCTAGAATATCTTGGAGATAGAGGCTTTATCTCTAAAATCATGAGGTATATAGAGAATTTTTATTAATTACGGAAGACTAATGTATACTTTGAGATGCCTGTTAAGGTTAAGATGTATTCTAGACTAAAGACATTAACGGGATCTGGGGAGATATATCTTGAAAGACCCCCAGAGACCGTTAGAGAGTTGCTAGATATGTTAACTAGTAGATTTGGAGAAAAATTTAGAGATACAGTCTATCCACAGGGAAGATTAAGAGATAACCTTGTAATAATGGTAAATGGGCACAGTATTAAACTTCTGAAAGGGTTGGATACACCTTTAAAAGAAGAAGATGAAGTCTACATAGACGTAATTGATATACTAGAAATCGTTGGAGGAGGATAGACTCATCCAAGCCCTGCTCTCCAATATTCTCCAATAATCAACATACTCTCACCAGCGGCGTTCAAAAGAAATCTTTATTTGTAACAGCTAGCAGTAAGACTTTGAAGAGGCTTGGTTATAGTTAGAAACATAGTTAAAGAGAATTACTTTAGAGATTCTATACAGCTTATGCAGTTATCTGAAGAAGCTAAGAGACTTCCTGGTGTGATTGACGTAGCATTAGTTATGGGTACTGAGACTAATAAAGAGATACTTGAAAGATTAGGCCTACTAACCGAGGAGGGGTATAGAGCTACTAAGAACGACCTAGTAATTGCCATCAAAGTAGAAACTGAAGAACAGCTTAACAGCTCTCTAGCCTCCATAGAAAACATGTTAACTAGAACTTCTATTTCAGCAGCCCCTACTATCACTGAGAGGATATTCTATAGTGTAGATTCAGCTGTAGAATCTAACCCAGACATAAACTTAGCATTAATCTCTATACCGGGAGAATATGTAAGAGACGTAGCTATTAGATTACTGGAGAAGGGAATACATCTACATATATTCAGTGACCACGTCCCAGTAGAACATGAATTAGAATTAAAGAAGATTGCAAGTAGTAAGGGACTGCTAGTATTAGGACCTGGAGCTGGGACATCAATAATAAATGGGAAAGCGATTGCTTTTGCAAATTCTATTAGGAGAGGAAAAATAGGGATCGTTGCGGCAGCTGGCACCGGTCTACAAGAAGTCAGTGTTCTCTTAGATAGGGTTGGGCTAGGCATCTCCCAAGGACTTGGAATAGGTGGAAATGATGTAAAAGAAAGTATTGGGGGAATAATGGCGGTAGATTGCATCAAAGCTTTAGAGAATGATGAAGAAACAGAGTTAATAATAGTTGTCTCAAAACCGCCTGACCCACCCGTAGTAAAAAAGATAATTAAAGTTATAGAAGAATCAAAGAAGAAATTTATCTTATGCTTCCTCGGTAGTCAAGTCTATAAAGTTCCCAAGAAGCTCGTTAAGAGAGTATACTCATGTAGGAGTCTACATTCCGCTGTACTAAGAGCTGCTAGTATAGTCAATGCAGAAAAGTATAAAGAGGCAGAGGCAAGGATCTCGATGAAGCTCTCTGAAATAAAGAAGCAAGTAAAAGACTTGTCGAAAAGCTTGAGACCAGAACAGAAGTACATTAGAGCATTGTATACGGGAGGAACATTAATGTACGAATCGCTACTGATATACCGTGAGTTATTAAAAGATGTGTACAGTAATGCTCCACTAGACCCCAAGTATAAGCTTACAGACTCATTCAAAAGCTACAAACATACTGTAGTAGACCTGGGTGAAGAAGAATTCACGGCTGGAAGAGCACATCCAATGATTGATCCTACGATTAGGAAGCTGAGGCTAATTGAAGAAGCTAGAGACCCGGAAGTCGCAGTAATAACTATGGATTTCATGCTTGGATACGGTTCTCACCCAGACCCAGTAGAAGCAATGACCAGCTCCATACTTGAAGCAAACAAGATTGCAGCAGAAGATGGTAGACAGATAGTATTCATGGCCCACGTATGTGGTACTGAGTCAGACCCTCAGAATGCTCTTAAACAAGAAGAAAAACTAAAGAAAATAGGTGTAGTAACGTTTCCATCGAATGCTTTAATGGCATTCGCATCAGCTTTGCTGGTTAAACGCGGTAAGATATCTCCTGAGAAAGTTAAGAAAGTATATAAAATGTTCTTAGAAAAGTAGGGTGAGGTAAGATGAGTGAACATGTGAAGAAGCTTTTCTCATCAAACCTTAAGGTATTAAATATTGGATTAGAGATTTTCTATGACTCTCTCAAAGCTCAAGACGTAGATGTTATCCATGTTAGGTGGCAGCCTCCACCAAAACTTGAAAAAAAGTTAGAAGATGCATTAAAAAAGATCTTCTAAATCTCCCTTTTTACTTGATAGTATTTTGATGCATCCTTTATTGCTTCAATTATTTCATAGTATGTTCCACATCTACACAATATACCGCTTAAGCTTTCCTTGATCTCATCTTCTGACGGCGACGGGTTTTCTTGTAAGAGTTTATACGAAGCGATAACAAACGCTGGTGTGCAGAATCCGCATTGTAGTGCTCCATGTTCTATGAATGCTCTCTGTATAGGTGCTAGTTCACCATTCTTCGCTAGACCCTCAACAGTCAATATATCTGAACCATCAACCTCAACAGCAAGAACAAGACAAGACTTAACCAGCTTACCATTTAAGAGTATAGTGCAGAGACCGCATTCCCCACGCCAGCATGCTGCCTTCACACTCTTCACTTTTAATTTATCTCTCAGAACGTCTAGTAGAATCTCATTATCTTTAACCTCGATGGTTCTCCTAAATCCATTCACAGTTAGAGTAATCCATCTCCCCATAGCTAGCTCACCTCGAAGATTTCCCTCAAAACATTAATTGTTAGCAATTTCACTAAGTGTCTACGATAATCTTCGGAAGCTAGTACATCAGATACGATGTCGATTTCCTTAGAAGCTTTTTCAGCAGCTAAAACTATGGCTTCACTGATGTTTCTACTAGAAAGTATTATTTTCTCTGCTTCATAAGCTCTAACAGGCTTTGTAGAAACTGCACCATATACTAGCCGGATATCTCTTGGTTTCTTGCTATCTAGAACATATGCAGCTACTGTTGCTAAAGCGAATTCTGACCCCGTATTAAACTTCATGAATAAGCTCTTAGCTTCAGGAGGCAGGTCTGGTAAACGTATGGAAGTAACCATCTCATTAGGTTCTAGACTAATCTCTACCGGCCCCTTGATGAATTCAGAGATAGGCATGCGTCTAACATTGTTAATACTCATTATTTCTAATTCTGCGTTAAATGCTATCAATGGGACGGGACCATCAACCCATGGTAAAGCTTCACATATATTTCCAGCCAATGTGGCACGATTTCTAATAATAGGGTCTGCAGCTACCTTGACTGCTTGATATAGAGCTACATACTTTTCTCTAACAATATCATTTTTCTCTAGTTCTGACATAGTTACTGTTGCACCTATCTTCAAGCCTTCACCTTTCTTGTATTCTATACTTCTCAGCTCAGGGATATCTTTTATATCTATTACGTGATTCGGCGTCATCAACCTTTCTTTCATGAATGCAATTAATCCTACTCCTCCAGCCATTACTTTAGCTTCATCTCTAAACTCGTTTAAGAGTTGGAGAGCTTCTTTTAGGCTCTTAGGTTTATGGTATGTAAATTCCGGGAGAGTTAGGTATGGAGCTCCGAAGCTCATAGAGCTACCTCCACAACTTTCTCATATTTAGAGAACTTTTTCCATGCTTCTTCTACGAGGTCTGGTCTCTGCTCTCTAATCGTCTTCCAAACATATTCTGGATTCATTGGTAATCTATTCAATTTTACGCCTATAGCATTATAGATGGCATTAGCTATAGCTGGTGCAACACCAATCATTGTAAGTTCACCTATCCCTCTAGCACCATATGGCCCATCTAGTTGAGGTGTCTCAATATACCTGCCGACAACCTCTCTAGGTATATCTTTGATCCTCGCTAGATAATAGCTAGTAAAGTTCGGGTTGATAACCCATCCTCTCTCATCAAATTTTATCTCTTCATATAATGCGATACTCGCTCCCATAATTAATCCCCCGTGGGTCTGCTGTTTTACAAGAAGTGGGTTTATAACTTTACCTAGATCTAGAACTTGAACAGCTTTCAGGATAGTTATTTCTCCAGTGAGGGGGTCGAGTTCTAATTCTACGGCTGTTCCCCCAAATGTATGGAAGATCGTAGGGTTCCCTTGCCCTGTATCTGGGTCTAAATAGGTAGTATGAGTTGACATGAACACTCCTCTACCTATTATGGGTCCGCCGATTGAGTTTCCATTGGGATAGGTGTAGCCCATCACTATATCTTGCAATGGTATCTTCTCCCATGGTTTACCTTTAACTCTTACTTCTCCATCTACTAGCTCTAATTGGTCTTCAGGGCATCTTAAGACTTCAGATGCAACTCTAAAGATCTGCTTCTTAGCATCTTCTATAGCTCTTAAGATCGCTATTCCATCCGTAAATAATCCTCTACTTCCAACAGTCTGCCAAGTATATGCTGATTTATGGGTATCTCTAACATAATCAACTCTAACTTTTTCAAGGGGTAGACCGAACTCTTCTGCAACCATCTGCATTAGAGCCGTTATGGTTCCCTGTCCAAAATTGCCAGTAGCTATCAGTAAATCAATACTTGCATCTTCGTTGAATTTCAATATAGCTGAGGCTGCAGCATTTGGAGGCTGTGCAGGACCCTTAACGAACAGAGATAAACCTTTAGCTCTGATTTTCCATGGTTTAGAAGGATTTCCAGATGGCTTACTCCAATTAATCTCGTCTATCAAGGTTTCTAATACTTTTTGAGGGTCACCAGCATCTTCTCTAAGTCTTTCCCCTGTACAAGTATACGAGTGGCCAGGCTTCACCAGATTAATCCTTCTTATCTCTACTGGATCGATTCCTAGTTTTTTTGCTGCTCTATCCATTATCTGTTCAAGAACCCAGTGGCTCTCAGGGTATCCGAAGCCTCTTAAAGCTGTCGTTGGGATCTTGTTAGTGTATACTGTTAGAGACTCTACAGTGATGTTTGGGATCTCATAACAACCATCTGCTGAATATCCTACTGCTCTTCCAACGTTAACAGTATAGTCTGCATAAGCTCCAGCATCAAGTATGAATCTAACACTGTACGCGTTAAACCTTCCATCTTTATTAAACCCTGCTTTCGCGAATGCATGGAAGCCTTCCCTCACGGCTGCTGTAGAGAATTGTTCTTTCCTTGAAAATACAAGTTTAACTGGACGGTATCCAGCTGCTTTCGATAAGATAGCTACTAGAGCTTCCCATCCGAGCCCTGCTTTCCCACCGAATCCTCCTCCTACAAATGGTATCCTAACAATTATTTTGTTATGTGGTATTCCAAGTGAAAGAGCCATAATCTGCCTTACAGGTGCAACGTTCTGCCAGCTTGTCCAGATCTCAACTGTTCCATCTAGATGGTAGTGGGCTATAACATTCTGGACCTCCATATAGCAGTGGCTTACATGCGATATATGGAATTCTTCATCTAATATTACATCTGACTCCTTAAACCCTTTCTCTACGTCTCCTCTAACTAATGTGAATTTGTTTGCAATATTTGTTCCAGGTATAGGCTTGAAAGCAGGTGAATGTCTATATTCTTCCATCTTTTCATGGATTAAGGGTGCATCTGGTTTTAATGCTTCTAGAGGATCAAATACTGCTGGTAGTTCTTCATACTCTACGTCAACCAAGTCTATTGCTTTCTCCGCTGCTTCAAGAGTCTCTGCAATAACAGCTGCAATAGGATGCCCAACCCAATTAACTTTATCTATTGCAAGTAAGTCTCTATCTCCTGCATACATTCCAACTCTATATGGATACTCTCTACCTGTGACAACCCTAATAACTCCAGGTACTTGTAGAGCTCTACTTACATCGATCTTCTTTATTCTAGCATGGGGTACAGTGCTCGTCACTAGCTTGGCGTAAAGCATTCCCGGAAGCTCTAGATCAAACGTGTAAGTAGCTGTTCCAGTTACTTTCAGAAATCCATCTTGTGGTGGGATAGGCTTCCCAACATACCTATGAGACATAGACACCCACTAATTTACATTATGATGGCTTTGCTGGTTAATATCTTTTAACAATATTCCCGTAATCTTGTCTAAGCTAGTCTCTGTTTTACGCAATCGAATAGTTGTTCTATGATTCTTCTTACATAGCCTTCTAGCATAGGTTTAGCTAGGCTTCCAAGAGGACCGCTAACATTTACATCAGCCCACCAAGCTATCTCCGTAGACCCGCTTAGGCTTCTCAGTCTTATCTCTACTACTCCATTGAACCCGCTCCCCGCTCCAGAACCTGTAAGATTCAACTTAGCTACGTATGCTTGAGGGTCTTCTTCTAGCACTCTGCTTGAGGCATGGAAGACACCCTTAATAAAACCTATACTTACTTTTACTCTAGCTGTTACTCTCTTCTCTTCATCTACAGAATATTCTTCAATGCCAGGGATGCATTGGATAACTTTTCTAGGATCAGATATAAAACTCCAAACCTTATCTATCTCGGATTGGACAGCAAGCTTTCCCTCAAACCTCATACAGAGATATCATCGTAACTAGAATATATGTTTGCATTCTCGGAAGAATACTAGCGTGCTCGTTCTATAACATTATCACCACTCTAAAACAAGATTGTTACAAAAATATGCTTATATTCTTGCTAAGACTTTTCTTTACGTGACCTAATATGGTTATGAATTGGAGTAAAATCGTTGATTGGAGCAGGGTAAAGATATATGATTTATCTCAGCCGACAAGCTGGAAGCAGCCACCTTTCATGTGGTATCCTCCAATGAAAGTCTACTGGATTAAGACTCTCGGGGAACATGGCGTAAACGCTCAATTCATCGAGACATCTCTACACTTCGGAACACATTTCGACAGCCAAATGCATTTTGTTACAGGTGGAAAAGATGTTGCAAGCCTACCCTTAGAAGACTACCTAGTAGGTGAAGGTGCTATAGTGGATATCTCACCATATGTAGGAGATTACGATATCTACACCTCGAATACAATTGAGAAGGCAGCTAGAGAAGGAGGGGTAGAGATAAAGAAAGGAGACATACTGATAATCCATACAGGATACCATAAGTATGCATGGTGTGGGACAGAACCAGATGAAGTAAGATACATGGTTAAGCATCCTGGACCAGACATAAGCTTTGCTAAATGGTGTATCGATATGAAGATAAAGTGGATTGGTGTAGATGCTATGTCTGCTGATCATCCACTTAATACCGTCATTAGGAGGGCTAGACCAGACTTAGTAGCAGAAGCAGAGAAGAAGTGGGGAAAGAAGATAGATGAATTAATGCCTTGGCCTGAAAACTATCAGTTAATGCACTTAAAACTCTTCCCGCACATGATACTACATGCAGAGAATCTGGGTGGAGAAATAAGCAAGATAGTCAATAGAAGATGCATAATCGGAGCATTCCCATTCAAATTCCAAGATGGAGAATCAGCATTCGCAAGAATAGTAGCTTTCGCTAACGAGAAGTAAAACACATACTCCTCACTTTTTTCTACATTTATAGGAAAACCCATGATATGAGGAGCATAGTCTACATGTAGGTTACCGCTTTAATTCTTTCCAGTAAGCCATTACTCTTCAAGAACTCTAAGGTTTTCTTGTATAGATTTGAAGACGGTTCATACATCATTAATAGGATCTCATGTCCTACATCTAGATGGTTTTCAATCTGTTTTACATATAAATCTGCTATCATCTCCTTCTCAGTAGTTAGAATCTCTGAGCTTGGGATTAATATCAACCCGTAACCTTCTTCAACGTATCTCTCTATTAAACCCAGACTCTTAATAGCAGCCTCAGCTGGAGCTACTAAAATCCTGCCCCCTCTACTATCTGAGCATACTAGTTTTTCATATTCATTCAGGTGGAGTTGCTTGCAATCATACTCTAGGAAACCGCATATCTCTCTTACACAGCTCTCAAAGTCTCTTGGATACATGCTACTCCCAGCTCTCTCTTCAGGATATATAACGAGAGGTGGAATATCGTATATTTCGTAATTAAATCCATATTTTCTGAAAGTATCATCTAAAATCTCGATAAATACTCCAGGCCCAGGTTTTATGTTGTTCTTAACATCTACTTCTCTCGGTCTCCCACCCCAAGAAGGATCAGTCTGTGTCTCTCTATACCCGCAGCTTGGACTTATCCCTAAACCAATCAACTTAAACTTTCCTGTATTATTCTCTTTTAAGATTTCAGAGATCCCGACAGCAATCCTTCTACATAACTCCCTAAACAAAGAATTGTTATACTGTTCTCTAACAAACCACCACCTTCTCAGACCAAGATAAACGGCTTCAGGGCATGGAAGCTGGAGAAAACCTGCCTGCTTCGACTTCACGATATCCCATACAGGTTTAACAACATTCCTCCACCGAGCAATCCCAGGAGCTCTCGAATTAACGTTCAGTATACAGTGACCTAGTATAATAGTCTCCATAAACATCTAAGCTATCAATTGAAACTCTAAGTAATTAACATAACTTATTATCAGTCTAACCAGTTTTACATATTGGTTTATAAGCTTCAAGTGAATACTCTATATTGAATATTAGATAACTTTATAAGTATCCTATAGACATTAGAGTGTATGAATCCTAAGAAGAAGATTTCTAGGAGAGAGGCTCTCTCGACAGCCGGTAAAGTTGCTGTCGGTGTTGTAGCTGCAGGCGTTGTAGCTGGTGCTGCTGGATATTACGCAGGTAGTAGTGTTGCACCCGCCGCAACTACTATAACACTGACCAAGACTGTAACAGCAGCTGCTGAAACAGTAACTGTACCGACAACAATTACACAGACAGTAACTAAGACTGAGACTAAAGTAGCTGAGATAGCTCGTAAAGTTGTGATGGGGATGGTTTTAGGAGGTTATATCGAGGGGTCTACCTGGGATGGTCGGCAGATAAGAGCTGTAGAAAGATTGAAGAAGCTTTACCCATGGTTTGATTACGTTTACGATGAGGGAGTAGTCTTAAAAGGTAAAGACCCTATATCATCAGCTAAAGACTTCATCACAGTTAATAAGGCAAACATTATTTTCGGAAGTTGGGAGCCAGCTGCTATACCAGCGTTCCATAGATTAGCAGGGGATTATCCTGACGTGTACTTCTTAGGCATAGTTGGAAGTGACATATCTTCACAGAGGAATTTTATGAGAGTCTTCGTAAGACAATACCAAGCTATGTATCTTGAAGGATTAATCGCTGGTGGTATAACCAGAACTAACAAGATAGGTATTGCTGTAGGTCCTGCATGCGTTCAGAACTGGAGGAGAATGGCAGCCTTTTATCTTGGGATAAAAGATGCAAACCCGAACGCCACCCTCTATATTAAATATGTTGGAGAATGGTATGACCCTCCGAAGGAGAGGGAAGTCTCGCTAGCTCTAGTCGACTTAGGAGTAGATGTCTTAACACATTATACTGACTCTGTAGAGCCTCTAAAAGTCTGCGAAGAAAAAGGTATATGGTTTGTAGGTAAAGATACCGATATCGTAGGTTTATACGGCTGGTCGACTACCGACACTGTAGCAGTATCATTCGATACAAGATGGGAAGTGATGTTTGATGTAATATTTAAAGAGTATTTAGCGGGAACTACGCATCCTGATAGGTTGATCTTTGTAGGCATGAATAGACATATCTCCCTTCCACCTGATAATCCATGGGTGCCTGGACAGACTATTCTACCAGCAGTTGACCTACAGAATGATAATAAGGTTGGCTTAGATGCTATTAGTCCAAAAGCTAAGCCTTTGATCCCAGACAAGATATTAAGACTGGTCGAAGCTAGGAGAGAACAAATGTTGGCAGGAGTTTGGGACCCATTCTTCGAGCATGAACTCGTTAGTAGTGGTGAGGGAATAGCGATCCCCGAGCTAGGGCTAGACGTGCCGCCGAAGGGTACTGTAGTCAAGCCAGCTGGTGTAATGCCTTCCGATGAGTGGCTGCTTGGAAAACTCAACTTCCAGCTTGATGGGATAGTATTAGTGAAGTAGATCTCCTAGGTTTTATTTCTACAACCTATCTTTTTATTCTTTTATGTATGGTTCTCCTAATGCTTCAGGCTTAGATAGAGCCCACTTCTTCCTAAATTTCTCTCTAGATATTATGACTAGGACGACGATTGTTGCAATGAATGGGAGCATCCTCAATATAGGTAGAGGCGCAGGAATACCCGCGTATATTGTTTCAGGAGAGATTGCAAACTGCCAAATGAAGCCGAAGGTTAGAGCCCCTCCTAAAAGTATCATCGGCCTCCATAGTGAAAACATTACGAGTGCAAACGCTATCCACCCTAACCCTTTCGTAGGTAGATGGCTCCAAGCCCCCAAATAGGTTGTGGATAGGAATGCTCCAGCTAAACCTGCAAGCATCCCTCCGATTACTGTACAGAGATAGCGTGTCCTGATTACCTTCACTCCCGAGACTTCTGCCGCAAAGGGGTTCTCACCCACAGACTTAATCTTTAACCCTAGGTGAGTCTTAGAGAGTACAAACCATATTACGACCACTATTATTAGTGCTATGAAGAACATTGGAGATAATTCGTATATTCGTGGAGAGACAACTCCACGTGGGAGTGGGCCGGAGTATCTATCAGCCCAGTAGGTGACGAAGCCCATTGCGAAGAGCCATATCCCCATACCGCTCACAACTTGGTTAACCTTAAGAGATGTCGACAATATTGCATGTATAAGACCGAATAAGCCTCCAATTATCATTCCAATTATGAATGCTGGTATAAGACCCCAGGTTGAGGCGGTTATGAAGCCCGCCGCAGCCCCCAGAAGCATTAAACCTTCGATACCCACGTTAATGACTCCTGACCTTTGATTCAATAACTCTCCTATCGCTGCTATGAGTAAGATTGTTGCTACTTCTAGTGACCTAGCTATGAATGGCCACATTATTTCATCCTCCTAATCCTATACATGTAGAAGAACTGGAAAGCAGCAAAAGTTATAGATACTAACCCAAGGAAGAGTACATCTAGACCGAAGGGTAGACGAAGCCTTCGAACTAGAACAGTTGACCCCACCATTATCGAGCCTATGAAGACAGATGTAGGAATCGCTGCCACAGGATTTAGTAGGCAGACTAGACCTATGATTAAACCCCAATACGTAAGATCTCCTATAGCCTTATATGCTTCAGGCCTGGGGATCATAAGGAATGCTGGGTCTCCAGCCCACATGTGGTATCCTGAGAGACCTGCGATGGCTCCTCCTATAGTCATGACTAGGATGTATGTTCTAGGAGCGTTTATACCTACATGCTGGGCAGCCATAGGACTGTTTCCGAGAACACGTATCTTGTATCCCAGCACTGATTTACTCAAGAATATGTATAACACTATAGCTATCCCGACTGCTAGATAACTAGTAAAAGGTGTATAGAATATTATTGGTGCATGAGCATTTGGTGGGAGAGGTCTACTTGTTGATTCTGCGATGCCAGCCCATGGACCTCCAACAGTTAGAAGGTAAACAAGCCAGAAAGCAATGTTATTAAGCATTAAGCATCCTACGACTTCATTTACGTTAAGCTTACCTCTTAAGTATCCTGCAAGCGCTCCATAGCCTGCACCGAAGAGAGCTCCAGAAAGCAGCATAAGCGGAATCAAGAGCGCTGGATGTAAAGTTGGTAGGCTATACGCAACAGCAAACGCTCCAATCGTCCCAAGATAGAATTGTCCTTCCATTCCTACATTCCATAAACGAGCACTATATGGGACAATGAATGCAAGTGTACTGAAGAGTAGGAAGAGCCCTCTATGGAGAGTAGTTGGAAGCCCGAGATTAGAATCAAAAGCAAATGAGAATATGTTTGTATATGCATCTATAGGGTTGGCTCCTTCAATAGATAAAAATATGCTGAAAATTATGAAGGAGAAAACTAGTGAGAGAAGAGAAATTCTAACAGCCTGACCACCTGATACTACGGGGATCCTCTCAAGTTTCAGCTTTAAAGCTTCTAGACTAATCATTCGTTTCTTCACCTCCCTGAGTAGGCACCCGTCATCATTGCTCCTATGACTTCCTTCTTAGCCTGCTCGGCTGGGAGGATACTTACGAATCGACCCTCATAGATTGGTGCTACCCTATCACTTAGCTGTAAGACTTCATCGAGATCGTCTGATATTAGGAGCACACCCATCCCCTTCTCTTTACAATCGAGAAGTCTCTTTCTAACGTATTCTGTAGCAGCAACATCTAAACCAACTGTTGGTAAATTAGCGATAAGTAGTTTTGATGTTCTTGGGATGACTCTACTCAATATTAGTCTTTGAAGGTTTCCACCTGAAAGATGTGCTGCTTTAGTGTATATACTGGGAGCTACTACTTCAAACTCGGAGATGACTTTCTCTGCATACTCACGTATCTTCTTATAATTTAAGAGACCTCTACTTACGAATTCTTTATCAAAATACAGACTCATTATGATGTTCTCGACAAGTGAGAAGCCCCCTATGACGCCGACGCCCAATCTTTCTGAAGGGATGTATCCAATACCCATCTTTAATCTTTCAAGGACAGGGGTATTTGTAATGTCTTTTCCCATGAAGATTATTCTCCCAGTCTCAGCTCTTCGAAGTCCTGCCAAAACCTCAGCTAATTCTTGCTGACCATTACCGCTTACACCTGCGATCCCGAAGATTTCTCCCTCTCTAATAGTAAAAGAGACATCCTTTATAGCTGGGAGACCCTTATCATTCATAGCTGATAGATTCTCCACTCTTAGTATCTCTCCCCCAATGTTTACTTTGGGCTTGCTCAGAGCAAACAATACTTCTTTCCCAACCATGTACTCAGCAAGAGCTTTCATAGTAGCATCTTTCGTTTCAAGACGTTTTACCACCTTCCCCCTTCTAAGAATCGTCACTCTATCGCTTATAGCGAAGACTTCAGGCAGCTTATGTGTAACAAATGGGACCAAGGCTATGTCCTGCTTACTCATAGTTTTAAGAGAATTAAGAAAGACTTCAACCTCTAGAGGTGTTAAAACAGAAGTTGGCTCATCAAGGATAAGTATTTTTGCACCACGGTAAAGAGCTCTTATAATCTCGACTAGCTGTTGTTCTCCAGCAGATAGCTGCCATACTCTAGCATCCAAGTCTATCCTGAAACCATACTTTCTACATAATTCTTCTACTTCTCTCCTCATCTTCTTGAAGTCTAAGATTCTACCAGCTTTAGGATGACCTAAAATGATGTTCTCTAATACTGTATGAGCAGGTATCAGTCTTCTCTGCTGGTGAACCATCCCTATGCCCATATTGATGGCATCCAAGGGAGACCTAAATCTAACTTTCCTTCCATACAAGTAGATCTCTCCACGGTCAGGCTGTAGAACCCCATATAAGATATTCATTAAGGTAGTCTTTCCTGCTCCATTCTCTCCCAAGATAGCATGAATCTCACCTGACTTGAATTCGAGATCTACACCGTCAAGAGCAACAACTCCTCCTGGATATATTTTCGTTAACCCTCTAACTTCAAGTATCGTCTCTCCGCCTTCTACCTTCCCATCCATACCGCTATACCCCATTCCTTTTCTGATGCTATCATCAACTACTACCCTATATTTTAGGATTAGATATGTGCTAACCATTTTTAAACGATGAGGATGATGTAAGTAAAAAAGAAAAGGTTGAAAAACAAAATATTAATAGGCTTGCATAAAAGACTCTACTTCTTCTTTACTCTCTTCTTA
>JAKCEX010000064.1 GCA_023539395.1 Candidatus Geocrenenecus arthurdayi
TGCGGGGGGTGGGATTCGAACCCACGAAGGCCTACGCCAGCAGGTCTTAAGCCTGCCCCCTTTAGCCGCTTCTGACCAGCATTGACCTGACTCGGGTACCCCCGCACTCAATTATGTTTAATATACTTTCTCGATTTAACGGTTTTCCTTCTAATTGATTAAGGTTTTTAGGTTTCCATATATGCTTATGTTTTCTAGAATGAGGATTCTACACGTAAGTGATATCCACGGGAATATTGGTGCGGTAGAGAAAATTATTCAGAAGACTGGAGAAGTAAGAGCTGACTTAATAGCTGTAACTGGAGACTTAACTCATTTCGGAGAGATAGAAGATGCTGAAACATTACTAGAAAGAATATCTGAATCTGGTAAGCAGATATTCTTTGTTCCAGGAAACTGTGACCCTAGAGCACTACTAGAGTGGACTCCAACAAATAGTTATGTTAAGAATCTTCATCTAAGATCGATAGATTTCTCTGGATGGGAGTTTATAGGGTTAGGTGGAGCTGTAGGTAGATATGGAACTCTAATAGAGTTTACTGAGGAAGAAGTGGAGGATATGCTGAAGAAAGTTATTCCACGGAAAAGTGGCTTCATCTTTATTAGTCATTCTCCACCATATGGGCTTGAAGTAGATTATACTGGCGTCAAGCATATTGGAAGTAAGGCTGTAAAGAAGTATGTTGAGAATTATCAACCTAAGTTAATGATATGTGGGCATGCTCATGAAGGAAGAGGAATAGTTAAGATAAATGAAACGACTATTGTAAATTCTGGAGCCGCTAAGAATGGTTATTGTGCAGTAATTGATTTAGGAGAGAGTCTTGAAGTCCAGCTTACCACTCTCTACTGAAACATCAGCCGATCATAATTCTCTAAGTATACTATCTTCTCAACCCCTTCAATATGGTCTATGATATCCTTAGCTAATACTCTCTTAGAAAGCTGTAGAGCTGGGAGTAGGAATGCCTCTTTAGGTATAGTTATTCTTACTTCTCCTCCATCTTGAAGTATCTCGAATTTGTTAACATCTACATCGGGAATCCTTGTATGGATTAGCGACTTAATCTTCTCCAACTTGTCTTCAATGATCTTTACTACTCTTATCCAGCATTCAAGATGCTTACCAGCTAGGTATGGGTTAAAGTCAACTTGTACTCTCCCAGAACCGATGCTTCTTACTACTCCTTCTCTACCATCAATAGTTATCCTTGAACCTACGGTTATAGGTCCTTCTATATCTCTTAATCTTCTAATGGGAATTACTTTCACTTTACTTGGGTCTCTAGGACCGAATGCTTTTTCAGGAGGAATCTCGAAGACTTTTTCCTGGTTAGGCTCTAGATCTAGTAATTCATCTTCAATAGCTTTTAAGAGTAAGCCTTTTCCAGGTATGACTAACTTGGGTTCATATGTTTTTCCTGTTTCAAAATAGTTCTTCCCAACTTCTTCTATTGTTGTATCTACTATCTCTCCTGTCTCTTTCACTTTTATTGTATAATCTACTAATACGAAATCTCCTATCTTAATCTTTGTTGGAGGCTTAACTTCTTCAATCTTTTCTTCTTTAATTTCAGTAGCCTTAGCTTCTTCAGCAACTTGTTGTTTAATTTCTTCAGCTTCTACTCTAGCTTTACTTCTCCTACCTCTCCTCCCACTTCTAGATGATTTTTCTTCTTCAATTACGTCATCGGGCATGGCCTATTCAATCATGCCAATGATAGAATCGCTTATTAACCATTCTCTTAAATACAGGAGGATATGTAAGGGGACTTCGAGGAAATACTTAAGGCTCTAAACCTACCCTTCCATACATCATACTTAACGGTTTTTCATAAGTAAACATTTTTATGAAAGTACTCCAAGTTCATTATAAGGGGGTCTAAGACTAACCTAAGTCTAGTAGACCCTTCTACCCTCAATAGGTGTATGGGATATGTTTTATCCGAATATAGATGCCTCGAAGAGAGTTAAGGTTGGTACTACTACAGTAGGATTAGTAGTTAGAGATGGTGTTGCATTAGCTACAGATACAAGAGTTACAGCTGGATTTTTCGTAGCTCATAGAAAAGGTAAGAAGTTATTCCCACTTTCAGATTATGCAGCGATAACTATTGCAGGTAGAGTAGCAGATGCTCAAACGATCATAGACTTACTTAAAGCAAACATAAGATACTATCATATATCAAGAGGGCTACCAATGGATATAGTATCTATAGCTAGACTAGCATCAAACTTCATGTTTAATTATAGATACTTCCCATATATTGCACAATTAATTATTGCAGGAGTTGATAATACTGGCCCCCACATGTTTAACATCGATCTAACAGGATCTATGACAGAGGAAACCATAATCTCAACTGGCTCAGGCTCTCCAGTTGCATATGGAATACTCGAAAGTGAATATAATTTCGAATTATCCGTGGAGGATGCAGCTAAATTAGCATTTAAAGCAGTAGCCGCAGCTATCCAGAGAGATATTGGTTCAGGAGATAGCATAGATGTAGGATACATTAAAGTTGGAGGAAAATATGTGGAGCTAGGTATAGAGGATAAAAGACCCCTCTATTCCCAGTTCATTAGACAGGTATACTAGGTAAATCACAATCATGGCCCAGCAACTCTTTACATTAAATAGGCTTAGACAGGAGATAGTTAGATACTTTTCTGTCATAAATCCGCTAGAAGCTGGAATAACTAAGATAGATTTTGAAGGACCTAGGATCGCTATTTACACTAAGAACCCTGAACTATTTGTAAACCAAGACCAGATAGCTAAGGATCTTGTAAACCTAATAAAAAAGAGGGTGGTAATTAGATCTGATGAATCAATAAGAATGCAGAGAGAAGAAGTAGAAGAAAAGATTAGAGAATTTTTTGGAAATACCTCAGGAACAATCTTTAATGAAACACTTGGAGAAGTAATAGTTGAGTTAAGTCCAGATAGACCTCTACCCTCAGAGAATGAATTAAAGCAGTTAAGCAGTGTGACCTTATGGACTATTAAAGTTGAAAGACAGCCTCCAATGCAGACAAAAACTATTGAGAAGATAAAAAAGATAATATATGGAGACCCTCAATATAGAATTCAAGTTCTTAGAAATATTGGTGAAAGAGTTTTCAGAGACCAGGTCTTTGAAGTTAACGAAGCATTAATAACGATTCTAGGATCAGGTCAACAGGTTGGTAGGTCAGCGATCCTTCTACAGACTACAGAGAGTAAGATACTGCTTGATTGTGGATATTCGCCAAGTGGCTCAACCAATCTTGAGATGATCCCGAGATTTGACGCAGTTGAAAATATAATAGAAGAATTAGATGCAGTCGTAGTAACCCATGCTCACCTAGACCATATGGGGATGGTTCCATATTTATTCAAGTATGGATATAGAGGGCCAGTCTACTGTACTGAACCAACCTTACCATTAATGTTGATGCAGCAGCTTGACTTCATAAGCGTTGCTGAGAAAGAGGGCCTCTTCCCACCATATAGTGAAGCTGATGTAAGACTTGCAATCCAGCATACAGTTCCTTTAGGGTATGGAGTTGTAACAAACATCACTCCCGATGTTAGAATAACGTTCTATAATGCAGGGCATATTCTAGGTTCAGCGGTTGTCCATATACATATTGGCGAAGGTTTCCATAATATAGTGTATACAAGTGATTTTAAGTTTGAAGATAGTAGAACGCTTGAAGCATGTATAAGTAAGTTTCCAAGGATTGAGACACTAATCATGGAGAGTACTTATGGTGCAAGCCAAGTCTCTTTCAATAGAGCTCAAAGTGAGCAGATGCTTGCAGAATATGTAACTAAGACTGTTGAACGAGGAGGAAAAGTCCTAATACCTGTACCTGCAGTTGGTAGAGCTCAAGAAATAATGTTAATACTTAACCATCTATTTGACTCTAAAAGTATTCCTGAAGTTCCAGTATTTCTAGATGGATTAGTGATAGAAGCTACAGGAATACATGTAGCTTTTCCAAGATACATGAACCAAGAAATAGCTAAACAAGTAATAGAGAATAAGAATGTTTTCATAACAGAATATTTTACGCCTATTAAGAGCCAGCAGCAGAGGGAAGAAGTTCTTGAAATGGCTGGACCAATGATTATAATAGCTACTTCCGGGATGCTTGAAGGTGGACCAATATTAACTTATCTTAGAGAATACGCTGGAGATGAAAAGAATCTCCTCATGTTCGTTAGCTATCAAGTTGAAGGAACATTAGGGAGGAGATTGCTAAAAGATATTAGAGAAGTAAGATTAATAAGAGAAGATGGTAAACCTGAATTAATAAATGTAAAAATGGAAATTACGAAGATAGATGGATTCTCAGGTCACTCAAGTATGCAGGAACTCTTAAAGTATGTAAAGTCTATTCAACCTAAACCTAGAAATATTGTTCTAGTCCATGGTGAACCTGAAGCAGTATCAAACTTATCTAAAAACATTTCTAAGCTACTACCTAACGCTAAAATCTATACACCTAGAAATCTAGACTCTGTAACTCTAGAGATGAAGACTTAGACTTCATCGACCAGTAACCCATTTTTAGGTAAGATTAAGATTACAGGTTTAGAGATAAAGTATAGGCTTCCACCTCTCCTTGCGACTTCACTTTTAACTTCTTCGACTGCTTTCTTTAAGACTCCATCTTCTAATCCTCCTAGAGAAGCTATTACCAGTTCTCCTCTACTAATTGATTCTAGTATCTCAGAATGACCACTTAATAGGCGAAGATACCTTACTTTAAAGATATTAGTTGTTTTCATAAATGCCTTCTCATCAACTTCTTTAGCCATCTTAACAATCTTCATCACTTCTTCTTCAATCTCTTCGATTAACTCAGCTTCCTTCTCATTGATCATGCATGAAACTTTAGGCAAGTCTACAAGAAAAACATATCCCTTAGAATCCACTACTCAAGATATCCATATAACATTAGAGTATTATCCTCTACTATTCTTAAGCAACTTCACACTCTCTAGTATTTTTAGATCAATCAACTCAAACCAAGACTGGAATGGATTAATTATTCGTCTGGCTTCTTCAGCCACACTAGAACCCAGTATTACCTTGCATATTCGCTGAATGTGACATGGTCTTGAATAAAATAGAGTAATTCTAAAAGAAACCTTAATATCATCCATAAATTCTATTGAATAGAGAAGCGGTGAAAGAATTTGTCTACGGATATATCTCTAAGAGTTCTCTCTGAAAGTCTTGGAGGAAAAGTACTTGTAAGATTAAGAAATGGAAAGATGCTTAGAGGGATTCTACAAGGGTATGATCAGCACATGAACCTCATCCTTGAGCAAGCAGAAGAACTTGATGATGAAAATACTTCCTCAAAACAGTTAGGGACAATAGTTGTACGTGGAGACAATATCATAATGGTTTCACCAACAATAAAAGAGAAAAAATAACATTAAACGAACTATCGCAAAGTCTCAAAGATAAAATAAGTGGAAGATGAATAGACTAACGATTAGAAAAGTATAAATCTAATCCCTCAATCCTAGTAGAGTAAAAGGTGAAGTAAGAAATGACTAAGGGTACACCCTCCCGTGGTAAAAGGAATAAGATAGTACATGTAAGATGTAGAAGATGCGGACACCACTCCTATCATCTTGGTAAGAAGAGGTGTAGTTACTGTGGATACCCAGAACCCAAATGGAGAAAATATAATTGGCTAAAACCAAAGAAGCTACTAGGATAAAAATAGGCTAAAACTTAAGAATTAATACATCTTCTATCAAGATTAGGGGCCGGTAGATCAGTGGGAGATCGCCCGCCTTGCACGCGGGAGGTCGCGGGTTCAAATCCCGCCCGGTCCA
>JAKCEX010000018.1 GCA_023539395.1 Candidatus Geocrenenecus arthurdayi
TAGCCATTCTATCATGTAAAACGAGCTTAAGGGAAAGGATTGCACAAGCATGTTATTGGAAGTTAAAACTGCTTTCTTCGGATATAACTAAGAATATTCGTGTATTTCTAGTAACTACAGATAATGATGATTTCTCTATAAAGAATGTGAGAGCGATATAAGGGTAAACATAGAAATAGAATAATTGCAGAATATGAGCTGGATGGGATATACATTCTTCGAGAAGACTTTCGAGAAGAATGGGAAAGTGAGAAAGTAAAACGTTACGAGAAAATATTTGAAGACATAACCAAAATATTGAGGCAGATACGTAAAATATAATTCCACCTATATATTTGGTCTGGAACCCACCCCGTATTGAATATCTTTGAGTTAGTTTATTTTATTTTGATGGTATATCTAGAGTTGTAGGAATGAGATTAAACTTAGTAATAAGATTGATGAGGAGATGGTCTATGTCTGTTTTATCTTCTCTTGGGATGGTTGGATATGCTAATTGGAGTGGAGTTATGAGAAGAGCAGTGGTTGGGAGATTGGTAATCTGAGAAAGAATAAGGTAGTAGGATTGGATGTAATTAGAGAGATGGAGTGGCTGTGGCTGCCTCTGTTTTTCTTAATGGTTCTTTAATAATCTAGTGGACTATTGTAGGAGGGAAATTATAGTTACTTTTTTACTCTATCTAGAAGTTTGTCTATTGTTGGTATTTTTTCTCTCCAATTGTATCCGTATCTGTCTATGCATATTGTTTTTATTCCTAGTTGGTCTGCTGGTTCTAGGTCGTATTGCGGGTATGATGATACGTGTAATACTTTCTTGGTGTTTACATTCATTATCTCGTATGCTTTTATGAATGCACGTTTATCTGGTTTATAGTATCCTGTATCTTCTGCTGTTACTATGTAGTCGAATAGGTCTTTAACTCCTGAGAGTGTTATCTCTACTAGTTCTCTATCTGTATTAGAGATTATTCCCGTCTTGTACCCATGCTTCTTTAGGGGTGGTAAGCCGATTAATGCATCTGGGAAGAATGGAGACTTAGCAAAAGATAAGATTATGAGTCTTCCATATTCTTCTCTAAAATCTATTCTGAATTCTCTCAATGTATCTTTTAAAACATTAACTAGTATCTTAGCGTATGGAGTATATTCTCTCAACCTGCTAATAGTATTGTATTCATTCTCGAAGAATCTCTCTGCTAAGCCTCTACGAATATAGTTAAGTGCTCTGGATATACTATTTACCCAGTCGACAAGTGTACCATACAAATCAAATGTTATAACCTCGATAGACACAGTATATCTATAATCAATGGGTAGAAATATGCTTTTCCACGGTCTTTCCTAGTGCTGTCTTACCTTATTCTGCCTACGCTTCTCCTAAACAGTAAGACAGCTACAACTATTATTATGATTGCTACTGCTGCTATTATTCCAACTATATATCTTAAAAAGCCCTTTAAGAAAGTTTTAGGAAGCGGTTCCCCCTGCTTTTATTATTTAAAAAGCTTTTTAAGATATATAATCACTAATTAATCTGTAAGGTTCTAAGAATAATTTAACCAATTTTAAACAAGACATGATGGATGTTTCTCAACCGGTTAAATAATTAATGAAGTCTATTCTATGATGGATTACGCACAAGTAATTGTAGGATTGGTAGCAGGCATGGTTTACTCTATTCTAGGATATCTTAAGAATACTTCAGGGAAAGATATTATTGAGTTAGACCCTAAAGAAGTTGCTGAGAAGATTCTTACTGAGAGAAGTGAGCTGGGGAAACTTGAAGAAGCTATAAGCATTGTTAGCTTAATCTTCTGGAGTAAACTCTACGGGGAGAAGCTATACTTTAACTGGAGCGAGTTCTCTAAGACTCTTATACATGGATTAGCAATAGGTTTCTTAATAGGTTTTCTAGATATACCATTAGATTCTGCAGTATCTCTGGTATCCCAGTTAGGGCTTCTCACAACTACGAGGAAGATAGCTGCAATAATAAGAAATACCTCTATAAAGATTGTTAGACTCTCAAGAAGATAATACCGTTTACTAGGTGATTGTAGGTATGTCTTGGAGAACTTTCGAGACAATACTATTCATAGAGCCTTTGATAATTAAAGAAGACATCGAAGAAGATGAGTTTATTGGATTCTTTGAAGGTATAGCTTCAACACCCGATGTAGACCTTGAAGGTGATAAGATACTACCAGAAGTCTTGGTTAAGAATGTTGATAATCTTAAAGGGAAACCTATACTATTACTACATGGTAGGGAGAGCAGTATAGGTGCTAGACCAGTCGGTAGAATAATTGATGCATGGGTGGAAGACAATACACTAAAGATTAAAGCTGGGATATACCGTGCATTCAGTAAGATCTGGGATTATATCAAGAAAGGAGTATTGAAAGCTTTAAGCATAGGAGGTGTAGTGAGGAAGCTTAAAAGAGATGGAAGCATAAACGTTATCGAGGATGCAGAGATACGTGAAGTAAGCCTTACACCTAGAGGTGTAAACCCTTCAGCTAAAATAATAAAGATACTTGGCAAATCCTATAATGTCTCAGATGGTTTTCTCAGAGAAATAACCAGTAGTAGTTTAGAAGAATACATGATTGAATCTACCCAATTCGAGAAAGTAGATTATAGCTTAGATATAGTTGAGAGAAGCGAGTGGGATGGTAGAGAAGCAGCTAGGAGAATCCTAGACTGGGCTGAGAGAGAAGATGGGACGATCGATAGAGAGAAAGCTTCTAAGCTATTCCTCGTGGTTGAAGGTGAGGGAAAGAATAGAAGTGACTACTCGTGGCCTGTAGGCGACATAATAGATGGGAAGCCAGTATTAGTAACTAGTGGGATTATAACAGCGATTAAGTATGCAAGTGGAGCGAGAGGTGTTCAACCACCACCTGGTGTTAAGAAAGCCTTAGAAAGACTTGTTGAACGCATGATTAAAGAAGGCTTTCTACCAAGAGATTATATTGTTCCATGGAGGAGGTCTGAGAAATCTCTAGAAACATGTTATATTGGAGTAGTTGATGTTAAAGTAATTGAAGATTTAGAGGAGAGACTGGAGAAGCTGGAGAGCTACGTCTTATCTAAGAGTATTCAGGTAAATTCTCAGAATGTAGAGAAGGGTATGGTATTAAATGATGAGCTAGTTTCTAAGAATAGTAGTGTAGGTCATAGACTAGATAAAGCATCTATGCTAGTCAAACTCTACAGAGAGATCTATGGTGGCTTCTCAGATTAAATAGTCTTCTGGAGGTTGTAGGATACATGACCAAGATAGATATTGTTAAAAGCTCTGAAGCATATTTAGAATTCTATAAAGCATTGACTAGCGGGGATACAGGGTTCCCAGAAGTTCCAGAAGTAATCGCAAGAGACATCATTGAATATATTTGGAAGAAGACGTATGTTAGACAGTTATTCCCATGGATAACGATGGATTCAGATATAGTTAAATGGTATGTGGAGTCGGGCACAGTAGAAGTATATTCTCCAGCTTCTGAAGGATTGGAAGTTGAGGAAAGTAAGATACTCTTCGGTACACCTGTAGAGCTTGTAGCTAAAGAGATACGTGCTTGGACGTCTATAACGGATGTAGCATCTGAAGAAGCTAAGATAGACGTGATAGCTAGAAGCGTGATGCATTTAGGTAGGAAGTTTGCAGAATGTGAAGAGAGGAATGCTTTAACAGGCAATGGCTCAGGCTCGGATGCCTACAATCTATTTACAGGATTATCAAGGTTAACATCTTCAGATGGTGCTAAGATAGTAGATTTAGAGAAGAGATCTTTAACTATAGATGATATTAGTAATGCTCTATCGTATTTCGAAGAGCGTGGATATGCTGATAGCCTAGTCTGCTTATTAAATCCATTTACAGCTTCCTATCTTAGAAAAGACCTCTCAGATAAAGGCTTAGATACACTCTCATCACGAGTAATCTCATCTGGAGAGCTACCAACAATATATGGTGTAAAGATTGTTGAGACAAGCTATATGCCTAGGAGAGATTATTCGCAGAGTGATCCTACCCAGGTTAGCGATGTAGTGATATGTAACCCAAGCCTAGCGGCTGTAGGTGGAGATAGGAGAAGGATCATTATTGAGAGAGATAGAGATGTAAAGAAGGGATTAACGATAATAGTGGCCTCTGAAAGATTTGCATGGAGAATACTTAGACCGGACGCAGTCTACATAATAAAAAACGTTTTAAGCCAATAACATCTAAACGATTATTCAATTCTCACATCCATATTTTTTATTTTATATCCTTGGAATATGAAGCTTAGAATCAGATATAGACCTAGACTAAGCTATAGATTTCAGAAATTCTTCAAGCTTAGTAAAGAGTTTAGAGTTCTAGCTCCAGTAACTAAGAGGACTGTTGAGGTTGCTAAAGCATTTGGCTTAGGAATAGATGAAGAGAAAGTCTTCACGATATTCAAGGATTTCGAGATTGAAGTTAATCCTGGAGATATAGTCTATGTTACAGGTGAGAGTGGAGGAGGGAAGACAACGCTTCTATACATGCTTGTAGATGAAATGAGTAGGCACAAAGAATTTCAGCCAATTATAACTGATAAGAATATCAAGATAAGAAAAAATGAACTCGTAGTACATAGTGTAGGCAGGACGTTTCAGGAAGCCTTGGAGATACTTAACTATGTTGGGCTGAATGATGCATTCATCTTTCTGAGAAGGTATGAAGAATTAAGTGATGGTCAGAAGTATAGGTATAAGCTTGCGAAAGCATTAAGCAAGGGTGCAAAGACACTGGTCTTCGATGAGTTTTGTGCAACACTAGATAGGGAGACTGCTAAGATAGTAGCATACCTTCTACAGAAGATATGCAGGAAACGTGGGATCACCTTGATTGTGGCCACAACCCATGAAGACTTGATAGAAGATGTAAACCCAAACATACTGGTGAGGAAGGGTCTCGGCCCAGAAGTAGAGGTTACATACTTTAAGCCTAAGCCTAGAGAATGCACGATACTTAGAAACGTTGTTATTGAAGAGGGGAGCATAAGAGACTTTAGAAGTCTTGAGTTCTGGCACTACAAAGGAGGGTTTAGAGGATGGAGGTCGAAAATCTACCGTGCTAGGATAGGAGGTAAAATAGTTGGAGTAGTCTTGTATGTTTATCCTCATATGTACTTGAGAGCGAGGTTTAATGCACTCCCACATCTGAAAGAAATTCTTGAGAATTCTAGAAGAGAATACCTAGACTACATTAATGGATGTTTTAGGAGGCTTGCAAGAATTATTGTTCACCCTAAGTATAGAGGGGTAGGGCTTGCTGTTAGAATAGTCAGGGAGACTATGCCTCTACTAAATGTTCCATATATTGAGTGTGTTGCAGTAATGCCTAGATACAATCCATTTCTCAGTCATGCTGGAATGATACAGATTGAAGTAGAACCTTCTAAAACGCTTAAACACATCTATATGAGTTTAGAGAAGATGGGGTTCAACCTAGATATGATACAATCTAGAAAGTATAATCTGAGAATTCTGAAGACTATGAAAAAACCTGTATTGAAGAGATTACAGAAGATCATCTTGAAGATGTATAGCCCAAAGTTTAAGAGGGATGCTAAGCTTATTGAGAAGGTAGCTTCTGGAGACATAGAAGCTATGGCAGAAGCATTAAAGAGAACACCCATACCTACAACATATCATATCTGGAAGAATCCTCTATTCAGAGATTATCCAGACCCGATTAATTAATATTCTCAGAGAAATTAAACATCCATACAACATAATCCTTCGATGAATTATTGTAGTATCAAGGATCTTAGACGGTATCTACAATTTACTCCAATAAAAGTTAACAATGATAGAATCGGTGTAGGCGATGGAGTCAATACAAGATTCTATACATCATATAAACCGATAATAGACCCAGATTATGATGGAGTAGTAAGAGACGATGTAGAAGTAAAAGTTAATGGAGAAATATTCCAAGTATTAAATGTAGATTCTGAAGAAGGATGTATAACTCTGCTAGATCCACCTCCTACTGGTTTAGATGTTTCAGCATCATATTCATGGCATCCAGTAAGTGATCATGAACTTAAAGTGGCCATAGAAGCAGCAGAAGCAGAGATAGATGCAGAATGTGGAAGGAGCTTTAAAGAATCATTACGTGAAGAAAGAATATACTTATCATATGGAAACATTATAACACTTCAAAATACTCCAGTCATTAGAGTTGAATCAGTTATTATTGAATCACTAAGTGGCGAGGTAATAGAAGAACTCCAGCCAAGCATGTATGAGTGTTACTCAGAGCCCGGTGTAATCCGTTTAAAAACATACTATGCTGGTAAAGTTTCTCCACCATGGTATACGCCATCTACATTCTACGTTAGGGTAAGATATCTTTCAGGATACTCTGAAATCCCTGGAATAGTTAAGCAAGCTGCTCTACTATTATCATCTTACCATATTCTCTCCAAGATAAGCATACTATATACTACTGAGCCAGAATATCAAGGAAGAATATCGGTAGTATTCAAGAAGCCTAGTGAAATATTTAGTAGGTTGGAGTTTCTCAGGGGTGAGGTTGAGCGGATTAAGAAACAGCTACCTAAGCAGATTAAGGTGTTATGATATGCCTATCCCTGAAGTTTTAGAGAAGATTGTAGAAAAGATTAAGCAAGCTACGGGTATGCCTGTTAAGACTTCATGGATATCTAGTAGTGACTTAATCCCATTGATTACAGTAATCCAGAATGGTGGTTCTTCAGAACCTCTAGCATCAACAAGCCTCCAGCAGAGATTATACGAATTCCAAGTAGATGTATGGGCAAAGTCTGCTAAACAACGTGATGAGATAGCTGAGAAGATATTAAGTGAGTTTACTAGTAAATCTTCTGAAAACTATCTCCAGTATGGATGGTTCTCGGTACGTTTCTATAGAATCTTAGACATCGAGGAAGAAGGGGTCTATAGGAAGAGCATGATACTTGTGTTGAAAGAGGTGACATGATAAATGTGTATCTACAGGATACAGGTTTCTTCAAGATATATATGTGGGAAAAGAATCCCTCTACAATGCTGTGGGAATGTCTGCCCCTTCGGTCCAGGTAAGTGGAAGATGCTAGTATCTAGGGATAGAGGAGATAACTCAAAACATTACTGGGTTTGTAAAATGAGTGGAGAAGTAGAAAGAGTAGAAGACGCTGAATCAGCTGTAGAGAAAGTTAGAAAAGGTGAGGGAGCTCATGTCTGTAGAGGTTTAACCTACAAGTTTCTAGGTCATTATAGAGGGCAGAGAGAAGATAGATTTGAAGAAGGATTAAGATTAACAAGATTTATAGATATTTACCTTGAGGGAGAGGAAGGGGAAGGATGTGAAATAGCGATAATAGATTCTGGTGCATCTGAAGAAGCTCCAAGTAAAGCTAAGATATCAATATATGAAGCATCAATAATAAATAGTGAAGAGCATGGAAAATACATACACTCTATAATCCATAGACTTCTCCCTAAAGCAAATATTCACATAATCCAAGTCTTGGAGGAAGAAGGTGCTGTACCAGACTACGTAGTGATAACTGCACTAAAAAACTGTATAGAGCTTAAGGTTCATGCAGTAAACCTGAGTATTCAGAGTGAATGGTGGAGTGATGGATGCGACCCTTTAAGCTTATACGTTAACTACCTCTCCAAAGAGAAGAAGATAGCAGTAGTAGTAGCTGCAGGAAATGGTGGACCGAGAATGATGTCTATAGGTTCTCCAGGAGCAGCAAAATATGCAATAACCGTTGGAGCAACAGATACAAAAGGTAGATTATGGAGGCATTCAAGCCGTGGACCTACACTTGATGGGAGGTTCAAGCCTGACCTCGTTGCTCCAGGATTATTCACTTTAAATGGTGTAGCTTTAAAGGGTACAAGCTTTGCAGCACCTTGGGTTACTGCTGCAGCATCTATACTTAATAGAGATATAAAGTCTGCTATAGCTACTAGACGTATTCTACATCTTTCTTCTAGACCTCTCCCATTAGACTTCCAAGCCGATAGGATACTTATCTTTAAAGAGAAGAGGTCTAGGAGTGTGGAGAAGCTTGCTAAGATATTCTCTGACCAGCTTTCCCTAATCTTTGACTCTAGAAATATTTTTGGAGCAGGTTTACTAGATGTTAAATCAGCTGTAGATATAAAGAATGAACTCTTCTCAGAGATTAAAAGTATCGTATAGAGTGTTTAAACCATGGTGTCTGGGTACATCGCTAGGAGATTATATTATGGTGAAGAAGAAAATTATGGGGAGCCAGCATCAGTATCTGATGTTCTAGGTATAGTTAGGAGATGGAGTTCCAGAGGAGAGTTAATACATCAAGATGTTAGAATTGGCGGGAGAGAAACCTACAGTAGAATACCTATAGGGTTAAACTTTTCTCCAACTATAGAGTTTCTACCTATCTCTGGAAAGTTCTTGAAATACATCTTTGGGAGTGTATCTAATAGTGGCTCAAGCCCTCCATACACCCACATAATCGAGTTTGGAAATAATTTAAAGTCTATTACAGTAGATGCTGTTAGGATTAGTGATACGGTGGTTGCTGAAAGAGCTGTAGGAGTATTAGTAGATTCAGCCGATATATCTATAGAAGCTGATGGATTAGTTACAGCGTCATTAGAATGTCGAGCTAAGTCAGTATCTATAGTCTCTCCCTACACTGATCCATCTATAGTTTTACCAGAGAAGAAGCCTTACAGATTCAACGATATGAAATTGTATATTAATGGAGTAGAATATGCATCAATAGTTAGCGCAAGCATATCTATAAACAATAACTTAGAAGAGATGCCTAGAAGAGGAGACTATATATCAGGGTTCAAGTTAACTAAAGCAGAGTATGAAAGCGAGCTTGAGCTAATATTTGATAACACCACATTATTAGAGAAGTTTCTATTAAAGGATACTGCAAACATCGAATTAAGGTTAACCCGCTCTCAAGATGATTATATATCCTTCAATCTACAAGATTGCTTACTAGAAGCTGAGGCAGAGCTACCCTTTGAAGCTGAAGTACTTATGCAGACTGTTAGACTCTACCCTAGAAGAATAACTGTTGAAGTAAAAGATGATATCGAGAGGTACTAGGGATAGATAATGTTGGAGATTATTTTAGAAGGGGAGAAGAGCTTAGAAGCTTCTTTAGTAAAGATCTATGAAGCTATATGTAGGGAAGTGTCAGATATACTTCTGGAAGCATCTATAGAAGCATACATTACAGCTAGGCAAGCCGTACCTGTCAGAACAGGTAGGCTCCGCGACTCTATAAGTTTAGAGAAGCTTGGAAGATTCAAGTTTAGAGTTGTTGCAGGTTATCCAACTAAAGAGAAGGGTAAACCATATTATGCTCCATTCATCGAGTTCGGGACTAGGAGGATGACTCCTAGACCATTTATGAAGCCTGCAGTAGATAAAGCATTAGCTAAGATAGAATCTCGTCTTAATTTTTCAAAGCGTTAATACTCAAAAGTTGATGAAAGCATGAGCATTGAGAAGGTTAGAGAATTTGCAAGCGAAGCTAGTAGAGATAGACTTTTCCAGAAAGTTAAGGAAGTAGAAATTGGAGGGAGGAGATACATTATACGTCGTCCAACTCGTGGAGAGATATATTCTACAGGTGTAAGCCAGTTATCTACATTATTATCTATTCTTGAAAGGCAGATAATGAATGAAGAAGACTTTGAGAAGAGGAGGAAACTTATAGAAGAGAAAGAGAAGATTCAGTATGAGTTTGAGAAGAAGCTTCTCCTCCTCTGTGTTGAAGGATTAAATGAAGATGAACTAGGTAAGCTAGAATATAGTGAATGGTATATCTTATTCTCAGAGGTTAATGAGTTTGTTTTCATAGCCCCTTTTCAAGAATTATTAAAGCAGCGGAAATCGCGGAGAAGCTTGACTCAGGATACTTAATAGAACATCTTATCGCTGAGCACTATCACTGGACACACCACGATATTATGAATCTTACAGATGGAGAGCTAACATACTATCTAGCAACATTAATTATACACGACCTAAACCATGCAAAGAAGATTTCCTCTAAGAAATTTAAAAAAGGTTGGAGGATTAAGTAGGGATGCCTGAACTAGGAACATATACTGTATCTATCCTACTACAGGCACAGGAAAACATATCTAAAGCTGTAAAGAATGCTGTTAACTCCCTCAATCAATTAGAAAATGAGTCTAGGAAGCTTAGTAGCTCTCTCAGTGATGTTGGTAAAATCGCTTTAGGCGTAGTCTCAGGACTCATCGGCTTCAACATATTTTCAGAAGTAAGAAGGTGGGTAGATGAAAGCATACAAGCATTTGTTAGATTTGAGTCTGCGTCTGTTAGGCTTGCGTCTCTGGCTAGGGAGGCTGGGCAGAGTGTGGAGGGTTTGGCTGCGGGTTTCAGGGTTGTTGCTTCTGCAGCAGCTAGAGAGTTAGCCGTAACAGGTCAGGAGGCCATAACCGCTCTTGAAGGCTTGGTTAAGGCTGGGCTGAGTGGTAGGGATGCTGCTCTCGCTCTTAGGGATGCTATTATGCTTGCTAGGATAGAGGGTGTGGATTTTGCTTCTGCTTCAAATAGTCTTGTGCAGGTTATGGCTCAGTTCGGTATAGCGGGTAACGAGGCTAAGCGTGTGGTGGATGCTTTAATTAATGCTTCCCGTCTAGGTATTGGGAGTGCTAATGATTTTGCTCAGGGCTTGGCTAACGTTGGTGCTACTGCTAGGGCCATGGGCATGGGTCTTGAAGAAACCACTTCATGGCTTGTAGTATTGGAGAGAAGGTTTGGTTCAGCTCAGGAGGCAGGCACGCATCTTAATAGGTTCCTGCTTGAGTTGTATGATATTGCTGGTAAGCTTGGAGTACCGATTAGAGACTTGCAGGGAAATCTTAGGTCTACGTCGGATATAATGCTGGATGTGATTAATGTTGTTAAGACTAGTGGTATGGGTTTTGACCAGCTACAGGAGAAGCTGAAAGGCGTGGATATGAGGGCTTTGAAGGCTTTGTTTACCTTTACGCAGATGACTGAGAATATACGTGAGTTAACTGAGGAAGTCTCTAGGAGTGGTTCTGCATGGGAGACATACAAGAAGTATCTTGAAACAACAGAAGGTAGGATGGCTGCTCTGAGAGCTGAAAACGATAGAATGATGCGTTCGATAGGAGAGGGCGCATCTTCTATTCTAAGCATGGTTGCTCCCGCATTTCTCAAGGCTGGAGACGCTATAATATCTGCTTGGAGAAGCATTATCGGCACCATTACTGGAACTAATCTTGAGCGGTATCTTGGATACGTTGAGTTCAGGGTTAGGGTTCTAGGCAATGCTTCTGAGGAGGCTGCAGCCGAGTGGATTAAGTCTTGGGTTGACATGGGGCAGATGACCCTGTCTGAAGGGCTGAAGATTGCTGAGTCTGTGGGAATCTATAATGAGACTATCCAGGAGCTTATAGATAGGGCTGTAGAAGCAGGCGTAGCGGTTCCTGAAAGCTTCCAAGCCATGGCCTCTAATGCTACTACTTCATCTCAGCAGACGGTAAACGCTTTAAAAAGTATTGAAGAGCAGATGAAAAGCTTAGAAAAACAGGTAAAGATACTTTCATCTACTTTCGACTTGCTTAGTAAGGGTGTAGGCTTAGCTGAAGGGTTCTATGACGTTACTGTGAAGGTTATGCGGGCTCTTGGATACGATGTCGAGCTCTCAGATGAAGCTAGGGAGAGTAAGGAGAGGCTTGCAGCTACACAACAAGTGCTAAACTATATCATGAATGCTTATGGTCTTGTTCAGGAGGCTTTGAAGCTTAGGACTATGGGGGCCACGGAAGCTTCAGACATGCTACTAAATAGCTTTAATCTACTCATAAGTGCTACAGAAGATGGAGTAGTAACGAACCAAGAATTCATTGATATACTTAGGCAGTTGGGTGTTGATGCTGGGAATGTTGCAGGCTCTCTCCACAGCGTCTTGAAGACGGCTCTGGAAGCTACGAAATCAGCTATACAGGGTAACATAGACGCTGTAAACAGCTTCATCGCGAGCCTCAAGAATCTAGACGGCATGACCGTTCACACTTACCATTACCACCACATAATAACTGTTAAGGAAGGTGGAGTCATAGCTCCGCCTGTCCCTGAGAACATCAAAGAGATAACTGAGACTTTGAAGGAGTGGGCTTGGCAGCCTGAGGCCGTGCCTCCACTCCAACGTGGATTATGGTATGTTCCTAGAGATGACTACATCGCTAGGCTTCACCGTGGAGAGATGGTATTACCGAGGAATGTAGCTGAATGGTTTAGGAGTCGTGGCCCCGTTGCAGCTCAGAAGACCGTGAACGTTAATGTTAACGTTAATGCGGGAAGCGTAAGCGACCCGAACCTGCTGGCTGAGATAGTCTCTAGGAAGCTTGTTCAGAGGCTGAGGGCGATGTAGAGATGGGTGTAACTCTGGAGGTTTATGATTCAGGCTCGGGACAGTGGGTTGACAAGACCTTGAAGACTATCCAGTTTAGGCATAGCTTGACTAGTAGGGAGCTTGAGAAGGTCGAGTTTACCTTGGTTAATGATGATGTCGGCGTAGGCCAGAAGGTTAGGGTTAAGCGGGATAACATTATCTTTTTTGAAGGTATCATCTATGAGAGGCGTAAGCGTCATGACCAGAATTATGTTAGCGTGGAGGCCGCAGCATACAGTAACCTGATACTCTATGACCGCCATGTTGTCTATAGGGCTTACCAGACTGGAACCACTGCTGGGGCCATAGTAAAGGATTTGGCAAGCCTAGAGAGCGGGGTTAACGTAACTAATGTTGATGATGGGCCATCACTTCTATCCAACTGGGAGATTGAGAATGAGAATGCATTGAAGATAATGCAGGACGTAGCCAAGGGAGTGAACTATTGGCTTAGGATGAAGCCTGGCAACTATCTTTACTTCAAGCCTAAGACTACTGGTAATCCTGTGGCCACAATTGACAGTAGCAAGATATTAAGAGCTGAATATTCAGAAGATAGATGGAGGCTTAAGAACAGAGTCATCTATGTGGGTGCTAATGGAGAGATTTTGGCTGACGTGTCTGAGGGTGCAGGTGATCTGCCAGAAGTCGTGCATGACCCATTTTTAACTGACAAGGTAGAAGCTCAGAGACGTGCAAACATTAGGCTTGCCTTGAACAAGGAGTATGGCAGGCAGCTTAGGATTGAGATGTCCCAGTATGATTTCGAGGCCATGAACCTTGACTTAGGAGATACCGTTACGGTTAACCTTCCAAGCCTTGGATTAAGCAACGTAAACATGTTTCTTCTAGAGGTTGAATACGACCCTAGAGAGCTTAGATACAGCCTAACACTTGGAGGAAAACTAGAACTGTTTGAGGAATTGTTTGAGGAGACGATAGGCGGGGATGTGGCCTCAAGATTCGGCCAATCTATAAAAGTCCCTGAGATGATTTCAACAATCTACACATCAATGGATTTAATCAACATGGCTGTGAAGATTCAGGCTAACGCTAGAACCCTCAGGATATACAATAAGCCTCCGCTAGTCTTGGAGAATGCCCAGAATGTCATCTTGGATGAAGATGGATGTGTGAAATTAATTGCAGGGGCCATGTCTGGAAGCTTCGAGTTCTCATTTCTCCCACAGTCATCCCTCTTTTCTAGATGGCTTAGGATACACTATGACTATGAGAAAAACGATGGAGAAGTTAGAGCTGATGTTCTCAGAGCTGATGACTCAGTAATAGATAGCAATATCCCAGAGGATTATGATTTCCCCTACATTCCCAAAGGCTTAGGAGCGTGGACAGAAGGGAATGCCAATGAGTGGAGCGGTGTAAACGCTTCTGTAAGCGATAGCTCCAATGCGGTAATCAGCAGGCAGAGTATAAAAGCAGTTAAAACAAGCTCTGGAGCCATGAAGCTCATATACCCCTACTCTAGAAACCTAAAGCTAGACATCTCAAAACACAAGTACATGCAGATATACCTATACTCCGATGAGAGCGACCAGAACCTGAAAATCCGCCTGAAACAAGATGAAGATAACTATTATGAGGCAACGTTAAACCATTCTGGGGGAGTGTGGAGACGATACCAGATACTGCTAAGCAGTTTCCAGAAGATAGGCAGCCCATCTCTAACAAATATTAACTATCTTGAGATTGAGACAACCATGAATACTGTAAACGTGGATAGCGATGTAGTGTTTATACCGCTTGGACAGGAGAAGGTACGAGTCAAATTTACTCTGACAAGACCGTCTGCATCCACTCTATCACCTAGGGTCAAACTTGTTAAGCTTGTTTGGAGGGAGGGTGGATGAGCCAGATAGTCTTCACAGAGCTTGAAGGAGAACCTGTAAGATGGCCGTATAATCAATCAGTACCCATAGACAGACTTAAAACCCTCAGGAGAGAATACAAATCAATCAATGTCTCAACAACTGAGACAGCAGTAATAGCTAACACTAGCACTGGTACAGCATACAATGTCTATGGCCCCAACCAGATAGCCCAGATACTATTCAACAAGGATACAGCAAAGAGGATAAACAAGATACAACTGTATGGTTTGAAGACAGGCTCACCTCCAAACCCACTCTACGCAGAGATTAGACAAGCAGTATTCAGTAATGATGTAGTTGAAAGCCTATTCCCCTACGCTCCAGACCCCTACGACATAGTAGTATCAGGAAATATTGAGCTACCTCTACCAAAAATCTTACTAACATATTATAGGTATGCTCATGTGGGTAGGATAAGCTTTCGTGCCAAGCGTGTAGGTTCTCCAAGCAATATAACAGTTAAGCTTATAAGAGAAGATGGATATATTCTCTACACAGGTACTATAACAGCTTCATCAATACCAACAGACACCTACACAACAGTAACACTAGACACTCCATACGATGTAAGGTATCTAGACGATTCATATACTGTTAGGCTTGAAGTAACAGGAGACGCCAGCAACTATTATCTTATACAGGGATTATACTACAATACTAAAACCATAACAACAGACATAGCTACTGAGAAACCACTAGTAATAATCCCAACAGTTCTACCAGCAGGAAAGAGAATAATACTAGTAACAATGGGACACATAGGTGGAGGCTCATATAAGGTAGCTAAGCTCTTTCTCAGGAAAGCAGATGGTACACTACTTGACTATAATTGGGATGTAGCAAACAATGGAATAGAACTTCTCAATTCTGCTGTCGGTGGAGTGATAGGCTTCGACCCAAATGCACAAGCAAATGAAATTTATCTTGTCAATGTTAAGGGAGGCTTAAACAACTACTTCATAAAGCTTACAGTATTCAATGTTGATGATGGAGATACTAATTCTGCTACAGGCAGTATAGGTGCTGGAGCAACAGTTGTTCTAGCCCAGAAAACCACATCCCTCCCAGCGGGAAAATACGTGATAATAGCAAGAGTAGAGATACCTGGGAATGGTGGTTCAAACTATACTATTGGAGCAGGCACTGTCAGGCTTAAGATAGGTACTACTAATGTAGTCAGTAATGAGTTCGCATTCACTGTATCTGCTTATTCTGGTGGTAGAGTAACCTTGGTTTATGCTGCTGACTTATCTGCAAACCCGACAATAGCCGTAGAAATATACAACCCGACAACAGGTGCTATAAACGCATACGTTAGATGGATAGCATTCAAGGTTTCAGACTACTACTATGTTGATGGCGTATCAACTGCTGTTGGTACGACTGATACAACCATCGCAAACCTATCAACAACATACACTGCTGGAACAAAAGTAATGGTTATAGCTGCATGCCAAGGCAATAATCCGTTCACTTTTAAGATTAAGATGAATAATGCTAATGAATTCGCCTACCCAGGACTAAACACTAGACTTGGTGTTCTTCTAGCATCCCACTTCTACACAGTCCCAGCAGATAATCCAAGCTTCCAAGTAACAGCAGTAGCTACTTCTACAGGCTACAATGCAGAAGCAAAACTAGTAGTATTCTCACTGCCTAGCACTAGCTTATGGACTGGATACATCTTCCCAACACTATACGTTAAGACTCTCGTACCATCTGACGTGGTAGTTGCTTCTGGAAGCATTGCACCTGCAAGTGTTGGTACGACTGCTGCATGGATAACTATCACTCTAGGCTCAGCAGTAGCTCTTAGACCAAACGAATACTATGCAGTAGTAGTCTATACGATAGGTGGGGATGCATCAAACTACTATGTGATACATAGTGGTGGAAGCCCATTCACAGAGCTTGGAGAGCTACGTCTTACAAGTAGTAATGTAGGCTTCTCATGGAGCTATGACGCAGCACTAGACCTATCAATCCAGCTTCAAGGATACGTCTACCAGAAGATATACTATGGAAGTCTCCCCTCTCCCCCTGAGATACCGAGCATAGCTGTAGCAATCAATGAGCTGAAAGTTAAAGCCCAGACATCTGGGACAATGGAGTTTACGGGATTCGATGACTACACTTATACTTCAAGCCCAGTATCCTCTACATCTACCAGTCCGACAATAGTTACCGTACTATCATCAACAGCTTCAAGAATAAGGAAATATGTTAGACCTATGAATGTTTTTGAGATATGGGCTGCAGGAGTAGCCTTATGTTTTGAAAGCTACTACCAAACCCATGCATACTACAACAACCCAACCCTAACACCTAGAGACATAGGATTCACAGAATTATATCTGTTGCGCATTACTGCAAAATCATCTCAAACTATAGTAATTCTGAATGGGAGAGCCGTAGGCTCAGTATACCTAGCCAATAGTGGCGATAGCTTCACCGCACCCTCAGACTTCAAGATACCAGTAAAGAAGATAGAGATATTCCAAGGCTCAGCAACAATAGACCTGATAGGTGTAGAGTAATGAGCTGGATAGACGGAGAAACAAACCTACCCATAGAAGCTGCTGAAAAAATCAAGCAGAAAATCAAACAACTAGAACAGGAAAACAGCAGGCTCCGAGAAGAAAACCAGCAGCTAAAACAAGAAATCATAAACCTGCAAAATGAAAACCAGTTATTGAGAGATGAGATTAAGAATATAGGTGTAAGAAGTGTGATTGATGAATCGGGAGGTAAGTTAGAGTTTGTTCTTAAAGATAAGACTGTACTAGAGCTTACAAGTGACGGAGTGCTTAAGCCTAGTTCTCCGAATACTCTCAAGGTGGGAAACTATGATGAATATCTAAACGATGTAATTACTGCTAATATTACGATTACATCAAGTATGAATGATAAAATTGATGTAGAAGAAGTAGATGAGAAAGAACTAGAAAAGATAATAATACCGAAACCTAGAAAGTATAAACGGATAATTGGAGCTCAGAGAGAAGAGATAGGATTTATAACTGAAGAACTCCCAGAAATAATCCGTTATAGAAATGGATATGATCTAAAAGCTCTAGTAGCTATACTTGCATGGAAAATAATGAGAATAGAAGAGTTCCTCAAGAAGAATCCAAAGATGAACATATAATACGATGCTGTGAATGTGCTTTCTCTCCATTCATGCATCAATAAGTAGTAAGATAGGTAAAGGTATTTTATCGTTATATAAAAGTATAAATCTCTGATAGAGGTTACCATCAAACGTTGTATGGAGGGTTAAGCGACTGTAAGATACTGGCATATCTTCCGAGAGTACAAAGCAGTTCTCACAGCCCGTTTTACTATAGGCTTAGAAAAAGTTCTAGAAATTGGATGTGGCCCAAGATACTATGAAAGCTTCTGCTATTCTCAAGTCTATGTAGGAATAGACCTTGTAAATAAGCCTAATATAATCGCTTCAGCAATGCATCTACCTTTAAGGGATAGATGTTTTAATGGAGTATTCACGTTCGATGTACTTGAGCATATAGGAGATGTAGATAGAGTCTTAAAAGAATGTAGGAGAATCTTAAAAGAAAGAGGTAAACTATTGATACTCTCACCTAATACACTTGGATTAGGATTTTATGATAGTTTCGCTGACCCAACCCATACCCATCATTTCACATGGTATACCATTAAGAAAATCCTTCTTAGAAATGGGTTCAAAATAATTGATAGGATACCGCTTCACCTTCATATTACATGGCCTCTTAGACGTATAAATAAAAAGATATTTCGAGCTATCCAGCAATCTATATGTACAGTATGTGAGAGAGTATGAAGCTTAACTACATTAAGAAATCAATACTAGGGATAATATCTACACTCTCCATCTCATTAATTATTATCTACGTATTTAATATACCTCTACATGAAATAACCGCATTCACTCTCCAGCTCCTCTTACTTTCTCTAATTATATCATTAATCCGCTTAATATCTCAAGCAGTTAGATTCTATATCCTCCTAAGACTTTTCAGCAATGCAGATTTCAAATTTTCTGAATCAATACTTATGAGAGGTTCAAGTGAATTCTTTGCTCTTACAACATTACCTTTCCTTGCAGATGAAGCAGCGAGAACATTTATGCTTATAGAGAAGGGTTTACCACCTACAACTTCTTTCTCGATAGCTTTCACTGAGCTCATACTAGACACTGTGGTAGGTGCTATCCTCTCATTTCCATCTGGATTATATGCTTTAATGCTTATAGAAAGAGTTCTAGCAGTAATCATCTTATTAATATCACTGCTCCAGATAACATTATCATTGATATTCATAGTTTTCTCAAAAGAAAAGAGAATCCATTTTTTAGAGAAGATAAAACCCTTTATAGCGGGGAGAAAACACTCTTCTCAACTGATAACTTCTATGCTTAAGGATGGAGCTAGAGAATATTCAAGAATACTTGGCTCAATCTTCTCTACCAAATACATAGTATACCTAACATTACTAGTAATGCTTACTATAATAGTGATTCTAACACCTGCAATTATACTCTATGGAATACTATTAGAATATGGGTACAATAGCTTCCTAAATGCATTATACGCTTTCCGTTCTGGGGAAATTCTCGGACTCTTACCAGTAACGATTGGAGGAGCTGGATTAACAGAAGCAGGAGTCTATCTATACATGGAGAGGGTTTTAGGAATAGATTCATGGAGCTCAGTTATTAAGTGGAGGATTGCTACATATTATATAACATTAATTATAACATCATCCATGCTCGTATTTATATCAATAAAATACTTTAAGAGAAGCTTAACTCAGCTAAGATAGAAAGCAGGAAATTAAGAGTCTCAAAGCATTAATTACCAAGTTTCTATTTCATAGATTTGATATCTTACCCCCAATTTTCTCTTCAACTTTACTTTTTAGCTTAATATACCATTCTGGGAAGCCTACATCCATAATCATTCTATCTAATGTATAAGGCTTAATATCTAGGATAGGTGTTCCATTAAACAAGTCTAGATTCCTCACATACAATATATTCTTCTCTCTTTTAACAACTTCAACTATTGTTAAAGCTATAGGGTTAGGTCGATGAGGCGAATCCGTACAGAATACTCCAACTTCTGGTAAGTCTCCAGGGTCGATACCAAGCCTCAGCAACCTCTTATGTCTAACTTTAAGAACCCTCCTCTGCTCTCTGGTTACCTTATGTAGGTAAGCTATAACTATTAAATGAGTAAAACCGTCTATGCCCTCCAGCCCCTCCACATATTCTTCGAATATCTCTATGCATCCTTCAACACCCTCTAGAGACTGCTTAACACTCTCATCTTCAAGATTAACTCTAACAACACCTATTGGGTTAAAGGTAACCTCCCTCATGTAAACATCCACCAGACCCAAATTAGACCAAACGTAAATAGAATATAAGTATAGAGTGCTAAGAATATTCTTGAATTGCTTCATGAGGTTTACAATCTGAATATTTTGAAGTTTTTAATATCTATTGTATTGGTTGATCATGTGAGCTGGATACTCCATAGAAGTAGAGAAGATAAGCCGCCACCCACTAGCGAAGTATTGTTCGGTGTCAACTTTGTCATTAGAAAGATTGGAGAAGACATTGTTATTGAGGGTAGGGCTAGGACATTAAACGACATCATACGTCTTAAACGTTTAGCTGAGGAAGTCTTAAATGAAATGATTAGAGAATATGAAGGTAAGCGAGTTAGCTCAACTACTTCTAGATATCGCTGAGACAAAAATAAAACTATACAATTGGCAGAGAAGATGGATTGATGATAAAAGTAGGTTTAGAATAATGTTGAAATCTAGAGCTGTAGGTGGTAGCTTCACTATAGCTCTAGAATCAATAGTATGGAGCCTCCTAAAACCACTTTATACAACCATACTTCTCAGCTACTCACTAAGACAAAGCATGGAGTTATTCAGGAAAATTAGAGAATTATTATTGATGCTGAAAAATAAGTGGGTGAGACTGGGAGAACAAACCTATTCTCTCAATATTATCGATTCTGAATCGAGGACAGAGATAACATTTAAGAATGGTAGTAGAATTATCTGTTTGCCGAACAACCCTGATACAATACGTGGTTATAGAGCAGACCACATATACGTAGATGAAGCAGCAATGTTTAAGAATGATCTAGAAATTAAAGCAGCTGTAATACCGATAATCGCTGGGAAATCAGGTAGATTATCATTAATATCTACCCCAAAGGGTAGGAGGGGATGGTTTTATGAAGCTTGGATAAGCAACATATACTCAAAACACAAGATACATTATAGAGACTCACCACACATTACAAATGAAGACCTTGAAGGATTAAGAAAGACTCTATCACATATATCTTGGATGCAGGAAATGGAGATGGAGTTCCTCGAAGAATTGAACTGCTTATTCCCGACAGAATTAATACTCCCATGTTTAGAAGACTATCAATATACCGACTTTACAGAGATCAAGACTTCGAACCCTCTATATGCTGGGATAGACCTGGGAAGATACAGAGACTCCACAGTAATAATAGTTCTTGAAAAGATTGGAGAAGACTATTTAAAAATAGTCTTAGTTAAAGAATTCATTGGAGTAGATATGATGTATCAGAGAGACTACATCTCTAAGCTAATAGATACCCTATCACCGGTAAGAGTCTTAATAGATAAGACAGGGATAGGCATACCCATGTACGACTTCCTAGCGGGGAAGCATGTAAATATTGAAGGATTAACAATAACACAGAATATCAAGGAAGCAATAATCCTTAATCTCTACAACTACATAAGGTCTAGACGGATTAAGATACCAGTAGACTGCGAAGAACTAATAAGACAATTACAGCAATTCCAGAGGATACAAGACAAGAGTGGAAGAACTAGGTATGAAGCACCACCTGGAAGTCATGATGACTACGTAATAGCTTTAGCTCTAGCAGTATATGCAGCATCAAATCCACCACAACAAATAAAAATAACAGAAATATGGAGATGGTGAAACATAAAAATACAAGTTAACTTATAACCATATATGAGTGCCTTCTCAAGGTATTTTCTCAAAGATTATAATTTTGAAGATTAAGATTTATTTATGAAGTTTCTTGAAAGCTTGTTTAAGTCTAGGAGAGAAGAGAAAGGTCTCGCTGAGACGATTCATGGGTGGAGATGGGGTGAGCCTAAACCTCTTGACCAGAGACAGCTACTTGAACTCGTTGAAGGAAACCCAGACCTTAGAGCTGCCATAGAAGTACTAGTTAATGCATCATTAGTTAATGGATGGATAATCATCGGAGAAGAAAGCGAGATTAAGGAGGTTGAAGAATGGATTACTAGGAATGAGAATGACTTCATAATGTTTTTGAGAAACCTAGTAATCTCATCAATAATCTTCGGTGAATCATATATCGAGGTCTACGCTAACCCCGTCTTTAAAATCCTAGATACATACACTGTAGAAGTAATAAGAGATGAGTATGGAAGAATAAATGGATACGTTCAGAAGATACATGGAAAGGAAATCCTATTCAAACCTGATGAGATAGTACACGTCGTACTCCACCCGCTAGGTACTAGAGCATACGGGTCACCTATAATCTCTTCTCTTAGAAGAGTCTTAGAAGGACAGATGCATGCAGAATTACTAGTTAGAGATGCATTTATGAGGAAGGGCGTCCTCAGCAAAGTCTTCATAATGAAGAGTGGAACAGAATCAGATTTTGAGAGGCTTGTTAAAGTAGCTGAACAATCTAAACCTGGATCAAGCTTTATACTTAAAGGAGACATAACTATACAGGATCTAGGACACCCATTCCGTGAATTACAAGTCCTAGACATCCTAAATGAATATAGGCAGAAGATAGTTACAGTAACAGGTGTACCAGAGATAATGCTTGGAATTACTAAGGCTGCAACACTTGAGACTTCACGAAATCAGATTAATGTTTTCACCATGAAGGTTAAGAGTATCCAGCAAGTTATGTCTGCAGCAGTAACAGAAGCATTAAGGAAAAGGCTTAAAATTAATGCAAAGTTTAAGCTATTAGAATGGACTAATCCTGAGCAGGAAACGAGAATACATGCTATGAGAATACAAGCAGGAATAGAAACAATTAATGAAGCAAGGAAAGCTCTAGGTTTAAGAGAAATAAACCATCCACTTGCAGATATACCTCTCCCATTCATCCATCCAGTAGGTAAAAACATCCTCCTTGAAACCAACATACAGGAAACGATTACACAGCTTATAGAAGAATCTAGACAAACATTACCTGAGAAGAGCTTACAGAAGAAGGTAGATTAATCTCTTCTTCAACTTCGTAACTCTAACTTAATCATCTGAGATTCTTAACCATCTAGAGATTACTGTTTATTGATGAATCAGAATACATTAACTCTAATATTGGGAGTGGTCTTACTAGTAATTCTTACAATATTTTTCCTGATTAGATTTAAGAATAGAGAACTAAAGAGAAAAAATTGGGAAGAAGATAAGGTCCTCCTAACTCTCCTATTAATCCAATCGATAGTAGTTGTTACATCAATAATAGTTAACTCTGTTTTCCGTCCAATCTCTTACTCAGTAATAATCATTGAAGACATAATCAACTTCGTAGTCTTCTTCATGGCATTCATGGAAAGCTTCTACAAGAAGAAAATATTATCAATGATTACAACTGTAATGCTTCTAGTGTTGTTTCTAATCTCCTACTAGCCTACTTTCCTACTAGGAAACCTACAAACTTTTTAAAATCTGCCCGTCTTCTATATGAGTAGACTAGTGGAAGCAGTATGGAGAGGAATGTTAAGACATCCCTAGCTAGGTCCTTATCAATTAGATTAAGTAGAGAGAGTAACCCAATTATCAGACCAAAAACTATGAGTACACCTTCAATAATTGATGAATGCATCAAGAATAATCAAGACGTTAATCTTTAAATTCGCTAGAATATTTAAGCTGGAAACATATATTGTAAAAAATCTTAAAGGAGAAGTAATAATAATCTCTAGAGACTGCCCAGTATGTATGCATCCTGAAAGAATTGAGATAGATAAGAAGATTGATTTTACTCAATCCTTTAGAGAAGTAGCAGAAGACTATAACTTCAAGTTTGATGAACTAGTTAAACACTTCCACAAACATGCAGTTAAGATAGAAGGCAAACAGCTAGTCTCAGATAGATTCTATAGAAAACACTTTGTAAGATACCTAGATCTACAAGAAGAGTTATTAAAGCTAATTGATAGATTAAATATTTTATTCAGCAAGCTTGAGAAGTTTGATGAACAATCAATAGATATCTTGAAGACAAAGCCTACCCCTCGGGATTACATTGCATCTATTAGTGAAAGGAGGAAGATAATCGAAGAGATTAGAGAGACATTACACATTATTAGTAAAGTGAAGAGCGAAGTTAAGAATGAAAAAGACTTAACAGAAATCCTCAGAAAGCTTACAGAAACCTAGACACATGCCTAGAGGTCTTCTACTACTATCTGACCCTTCTTCAACTTCTGTCTGACTTCAGGTATCTTTATAGCTGCACTTACATGCCCACAGTATGTTGTTCTACATCTACTACATATGAGGGTTTTCTTAACAGAATCATAATGTAAATCTACTGTTTCATTCAGCAAGTAATCCCAGACGGTTATCGAGTTATCTCTAAAATTGAAATGTATTATCTTATTGTATCCATGATTGTAGGCCCATTCTATTATAATAGATTCTACGAGATCTGTCTTGTTTAATCCTCTCTCCTTCGCTACTTTCTCTAATAACTGGTCTATCTCAGGCTTCAAACTAATAGTCCATCTCTCAATTCTACCTATGGTTTTCCGCCCCATTCTAACCAGTTAAATATACCGAATACTGGTTAATTAAGATTTATATACTATTGGTGAAATATTTGGTGCAGAAATATGAGAGATAAAATGAATTTTAAAAAATACGAAGGGGAGAATAATAAAAAACCTTTAAATGGACTTTTAACTAGCAATGGTAAAAAGAAAGTAAAGTTTATTGGAGTATTGCTACCCATAGACTTATACAGTGAATTAGAAGAGATTGCTAGAGAAGAAGAAAGAACTATTTCTCAAATTATACGTTTAGCTATTAGAAAATATTTAAGGGAGAGGAGAAATGCCTAAGCTGAAGAGTAAGAATGTAGCAGTTAAGCAAGTTACAAAGATTGCAACAATATTAAAGGAAAGTCTCGATAGCAAGCTTGGAGAATGGAGTGAAGCAGTTATTGGTAAGGGTGAGCTTAAAGATGTATTGGGTAGACATGGAGAGAGACTTAAAGATGTCTTCACTCTCGCTTTAAAGAAATTTAATGTAAGCCACTTCCTAGACTCTGAAGGTGAAGTAGAAGTAATCGTTGAAGATTATGATAAACCTCTCTTAAAAATTAAGAGGTTGAAGAAATGGAGATAGAATGGATTCCAGTAAGTTTACTGGAAATCGCAGACTACAATCCTAGAGAAGCTAGAAGCCCTGAAGTCATCCAGAGTATTATAGAGACTTATAAATTAAAGAATCTAATAAAACCACTCCTAGTAAGAAAGAGAGAAGATGGAAAATACGATGTGTTTGATGGTGGAACAAGGCTGGAAGCATTAAAGATACTCAAGATAGATAGAGCACCATGTATCGTATATGATTGCAGCCGTAAAGAAGCTATAGAAATAGCTGCAATAGTGCATACGAACCGTGAAGAACTAACCCCCGCAGAGAAAGGAAAATTCATCTTAAGATGTATTAATGAAGGTATATGGAGGAATGTTGAAGAAGCAGCTAAAGCTCTAGGTTTCTCAAAAGATACGGTATATGATTGGATTAGAGAAGCAAGAATATATTCTGTAAGCATGGATAGTAAACTTAAGAATATCTTGAATAGAGATGTTAAGAAAGCACTTGCATCTATGCCTAAACCTGTAAGAGAAATGGTAATCAATGAACTAGCCTCGCTAACAGAAGAAATTACAGAAAAAATAAAGAAAGAACTTCCAAACATCCTAAGTAATATTGCTAGAAAATCATTTGAATCAGAACCAGATGAAGTCTTAAGAGAATTTAGAGAAAATATATCAAAAATTATTGAAGCTGGTCCAGACTATTCTATAACATTTAGAGCATCAAGTGGATTGATGTACCAAATAGATAAAGTAGAAAACAATATCGTAATCAAAATACTCAGTAGGAATTCATCGAGTTATCAGCTTACAATACCCAGCATAGACCTAAGAGAATTTATTAGAAAGCTTTCAAGATTCATTAAATGATGAAAATACTATTATACACTTATCCCAATGTAGTAGTTTACTAAGGAATTATCTCAACAGTATTATTGTATTCTGGATAACTGATCTCCTTCAATGTAAGATTTCCATTCAATGCTGAACCCCTAATGTCTTCAATACTTCCCTCAACTAAATCTATTAGGTACCTAGAACATTCACATACTGCTTCTATTCCCTCCTCCCCCCATAACCTCTCAATATGAGTGTAGAGGCACCTAGAACCGCATATCTTAAAGTAACTACATATACTACATGGTTCAGATATATGTGGTCTTAGATTTTCTAAGTAGTCTCTGGATGTCTCCTTGATAGATCCTACTTGAGACCATTTCTCAGAAACTGCTATAGGGCATGATATAATCCTACCATCTGTAAGTATTGTAAACGATTCTGACCCTGAACCACATGGAGGAGCAGGTCCACCATAAATCATCCTCCTTAACACGCCCTGGAACGGTACAATACCATCTACTACCCCATCTTCTAGCCCGTCCACCCATTCATTGAATAGCTTCAATAAACCAGGTTTATAATTTTCCTCTATCCAATTCCATAGATTCTTCCATGGGTCAGTCCAGATGAAGCTGATCTGCCAATGGATATGGTTAAATAAACCTGTAGATAGGAGGTGTTTAACATCTCTATATATGCTGCTTTCTTCTGTTATAGTCATTCTTGCAATAATGTCTCCAGTATAACCATCTTCTCTTATCTTCTTAACATTCTCTAAAACTCTTCTATACACTCCTCTCCCTCTAAATCTATCGGTTAAACTGCTATCACCGTCTATTGAGACAAGTATTGCATCAAATCTTTCAATTATACTCTTTTCTAATCTATGTAGGAGGAGACCATTAGTTTGGACTACCCATCTACTAACTGTAAACATATCCATAAAATCTTTAATAAACTCCTGGTTAAGTAGAGGCTCACCACCATAGAAAGCTACTACATCTTCTTCTCTGATTAAGCCTTCTAAATCATTCAACGAATACTCTACACTCCATGGAACAATCTTTGGATCAAAACTCCCACCACAATAACTGCAATTTAGATTACACCTACCAGTAGTATATACTATGAAGAGCATACCCCTAACCATAGAACCATAAAATAGCAGGGTAAAAACATAATCCTACTTATAGGGAATACTTGGTGATCCCTACTTAGAAAGAGGTTAAGATGAAGCTACTGGAGCGAACCTACATAACCATAGTGATAGATATGGTTGAGGGAAGTAGGGATTGGGTAAAGCAAGCTATAAGAGATCTGGAAAACGCTAGATACGAAGTGAAAGGAGGATTTTATGAGATGGCCTGCTTCCTATCCCAGCAATCAGCAGAGAAAGCAGTAAAAGCAGTTTATCAAGCTATAGGCGCCGAAGCCTCCAGCCAATCCGTTGCTGGATTACTTCTAAATCTCCCAGGAGAATTTAAATCCCCCAGCGAACTAGCATGAATGGCGAGAGAGCTTGATAAAGCCTACATACCTACAAGATACCCTAATGCTCTTCCAGAAGGTGCACCTTTCGAATCATATACATTGGAAGAAGCTGAGAGGCTGATAAGCTATGCAGAACAAATCCTCAGATTCTGTCAAGATATACTATCCAAGATACAGTTTAAGAGAGATTAGAGAAAAGATTAGGAAAGCTGGTGAAGAGCTTTTCAAACTAGGCGTAGTAAAGATAGTATTATTTGGGTCTTTTGCTAAAGAGAAAGCTACTGCTGGAAGCGATATAGATTTACTAATACTAGCCAGAGACCAAGAATCCAAGAATAAATTTCATGAAATAATGGAAACAATAAACATAGAGATTGCTGAAGCCCACTTATACATGCAGTCTGAATTCAAGAAACTAAAAAGTAGTGGAAGCTGGCTAGCCAAGGAAATAGAGAAGAATGGAGTAACCTTACTAGAATCTAAATGACCTTACAAGACTAAACATGTAAAAAGAAAGAAAATAGAAGTTAAAACTACACTATCTAAAACATCCAGCTACCTCAACTATATCTAGACGGATAAACCCAATAAACAAGAACCAGCTAGAACACATTAGACAAACCATAAAACACTCAAAGGAGTCGATAAAAGATAAAAATTAAATACACCACCAAAAATCCTTATAGACTAGAACAAAACAAAACTATAATGAGCCGCCGTAGCTCAGTCTGGTAGAGCAGCGGGCTGTTAACCCGTTGGTCGGAGGTTCAAATCCTCCCGGCGGCGCATTTATTTCCTTGAAATTAATAACTTACGTTAA
>JAKCEX010000019.1 GCA_023539395.1 Candidatus Geocrenenecus arthurdayi
TGCTTCTGCTTTCATTATTGCCTTAGCGGCTTCTTCTAGGAGTTCTCTACCTCTACTTGTTAATCTTCTACCTTTTTTATCTGCTTTCTCTAATAATCCAGCTATTTCAAGTTGTTGTAGGATTTTCCTGATTATTGCACCGCTGCCTTTAGCGAATTTTGGTGGATGGTGTCCAAGCCTATGCTTACCCCCATATATTGTTCTTAATCTTGATACTCCTATGGGGCCCTTCAAGTATAGCTTCCTCATTATTGATGCAGCTCTAATATACCACCAGTCGGGGTTTTGGGGGGGTCGTTCTTTATGGACTCCTGTCTTAACAAACATAGCCCAGGGAGGAGGCTCAATAACATTATTATCCTTTAGGTAGTTTGCAATTTTCTCGATTAATTTCCATGCATCAACTGATGACACAGGCGACACCATCCTTAAGAGAACTGCATCAATAATCTATTATTAAGTATATCTTAATAGTACCTCACCATAAGATTATTCATAATCATCGTATTCGCCCATATGCTTCTGGATTGAAGACTGGATGATTCTAGGCGGGTTGTTTTCCTTAAGTTTCCTAGTTATGTGGCTCATGTGTTTTAGGCTTCTTCTTCACGGGTATTCTTTTGATGTACCCACATTTTAAGCATTTTATTACTATGTGTGTGCTTCTTCTATCTCTTACTCTTACTGTGAATGAGTTAGGTGTCCAGAATGGTGTTCCACATTTTCTACAAAACATTCTCTTATACTTTCTAGGTATTCTTACTCTAGCCTTCTGAGCTATGCGTACAGCTAGTATTATGGCTTCTCTAGCAATCTCAGGTCTCTCAGTTGCGTGCTTCTTTGCAAAATCCATAAGCCTATCAATCCTATCTAGAGCGATCTTCTTCAATTCTCTAGAAACCAATCTATCAGCTACCTAAGCTAACCTGGGATGAACCATCCTTAATATTTTATCATTTTATTCTTCTCTTCCATTATTTTTAGGGGGTTTACATGGAGAAACTATACTTTATAATTGTTGAAGCTGCTGTAGAGCTTGTTCCAAGAGAAATTTCTAATCATCCTGCCGTAGTCTCTTATGCTAGGAAGAGAGGTAAGAAGCCTACCGAAGTACTGCTGGATAGGTCTTACCATCATAAAGCTATGCTTAATCTTGAGAGAGCTTGGAAGAGAGGTAGACCAGATATTACACATTTCACCTTACTGGAAGTTCTCGGTTCACCTCTAAATAAATCAAACTACGTAGAAACATACATCCAAACGCAGAGTGGTCACATCATATATGTTAATCCAGTTACAAGGCTCCCCAGAATTTATGAGAGGTTCAAAGGCTTAGTAGAGAAGCTCTACAAACATCCATTAGTAGAATCTGGTAGCCAAGTATTATTAAAGCTTGAAGAAGGTGGTCTCAGAGATATAATTGATAGAGTGAATCCTGATGTTAAGATATTATTATCTGAGAATGGTTTACAGATGAAGTGGAGTGAAATTGGAGAGAAGATAGTAACGTATGAGAAGCCTATGATCATGGTTGGAGGTTTCCCTAGGGGGGACTTTGAAAATGAGACGAAGAAGGTTGCGGATATAGTGGTGAGTATTTGGGATCAACCGTTGGAGGCTTGGATAGCTGCTTCAAGAATCCTAACGATACTGGAGTACTATCTACTCGGTATGAGGTGATACAGTTAATAGAATATTATGAATAGCCCTATCCCGATTAATATTACGCTGATTACTCTTCTAAGATTCTCTTGGTTTAGTTTTCTTGAACCTATTTGGCCTCCAATAATGGCTGAGGCGACTACTACTGGAGTTAGTATGAATAGTGTTGGGTTTTGAAATGCTAGAGGTATTCTTTCAGCGCGTGCTAGTAGACCTGCAAGAGAATTTGAGAAGATGAAGAATGTTGTTGTAGCTGCAGTAGTCTTAGGGTTAGAGATCCCGCTTAGCAGAAGTATCGGTGCAAGATATACTCCACCGCCTATGCCTGTAAGACCTGCGATGAAACCTATAAAACATCCAATTAAGATTATATGTATAATGTTTACTCTTATGTTTGCTAGAGGCTTCCTGGAAACTAGAGTGAATAGACCTGAACCTGCTATAACTAGCCCCATCACTAGTTTAAGAATGTATTCTGAGATTGTAAGAGATAGTAATCCACCGATAAATGAGAATGGGATTGACCCTGCTACAAATAATGTAAATTTCTTTTCTAGATATATCTTCCACCTAGTGAATGATGCTCCAGTACTGAGTATATTGAATAATAGACTACCAATAGCTGCTTGAGATGGTGCTAAACCTGAGAGTACTAGTATTGCTAGGAATATTGATCCTCCACCAAACCCGCCCATAGTATATATTAATACGGCTAGGCTAAGTATAACGGCAGTCAAAAAGAGGTCTAGAGGAAACACGATCTTAGTTGTTTGAACTTCTTAAAATAATCTTCCACTTATCTAGGAAGAATAAAAAATAGTTGAGGATGTTATTTACCTAGTATTGTTTCGAAGAGATCCTCGTGCTCTACTTCTTCTTGGAGGATGTGTCTAATGATGTGGAAAGTTACAGGGTCATTCTTAATACTCATCAGCCAGTTAAGAATCTTAGTATAAACTTCGATAGCGCATCCTTCAGCTTCTATAATCGCTTTAACTACAGCTTTTAGATCTCCAACATTCTCAGGTATAGTAACGTATGGGCAGTTAGCTATCTTTACAAGTTCTTCAAATCTTCTAGGAGGTTCTCCTCCAAGCTGTATAATTCTATCTGCTAATTCTGCTTGATGTTCAAGTTCCTCCTTAGCTAATTCTTCTATCTTGCTTGCAATCGCTGGGGATTCAAGCCCTTTAACGATTTTAGCTAGTAGATTATAGTAGTAGAATGCTATCCATTCATCTGCATAAGCTTTCTTCAGCATATCAATGAGTTCATCAACTTTTACACCTGCTTTCTCTACAACTTCACGTCCTTTCTTTCCCATACATCTAAAAACTATAATCTAATGCTATATAAAATTTCACTAATAACAAAACTGGAAATCATACCTGCGGTGAGTCATCTCTTACTGGAAGGATTCTCTGTAGTTCTCCAAGAATATGCTGGAAAACAATACTTACAACAAAAGTCCGTCGCCTTGAAGATTACGGTTTTCCAACCTCGCATAGCATCCTGTATTCATGGAGTAAGTTCAAAAATCATCCCACTAGTGAGCACTACTGTAAATAGTAAGACTAGTAACATATACTAACCGATGAAGACGTATTCAATGCGTTTATACGCGTAAAGGAGAGTAGTTATCCTAGATATTCAATTTACATTTCTACTCAATTAATGATGCTGATTTAAGTTTTGATATAAGGTCTTGTAATGGAGGTTTTACTTCTTCTACGTCTACTTCTCCTTGGCTAGCAAGTTCTGAAGCTACTTCATCAAATGTCTTCCCTTCACATATGCTCCAGATGTATGCTACGATCTCGTCAACCCTATATGCTTCGTTAAGCTCGTTCACAAGTAGAAGATTTCCTTCTTCGTCTTTCAGTAGTTCCCCCTTACGCTTAAACTTAACCTCTTCCATTTCGATATCATATGTAATCTCTACTATATTAGATTTTTGATTTACATTTAATGTTTACAACGTTAAACGATAACATAATCTTTTGTGAACAAATACCTGACAAAGCAATAATGACGAAGATAGTTTTCTCCGAATGTTTACGATGTAAACGTTTTCTAGTAACGAGGTGCCGAATATATTTCAATTCATTACAAATTAATGCGTAGTAGACAAATCTAATTTACCAGCTTAGTAAAAGATAATACATATGAGTTTGAGATTAGTTATTAATGAGTTAATCGCTGAACATGGTACTTTGACAGCTGAATGGAGAGACATAGAAAAGATAATCAATGAAGTTAAATACGAAGAACCAAAGAGTAAAGAAGAAAAATACAGTTTTCTAAAACCTTTAACAGATCTCTTTGGAAAATCTCATTTATTTGTTTCTAAGTTTAAAGTTCATGAAGTAAAAGAAGAGAGATTCGTCTTCACAGAAATGGCTGAGAGGGGGAAAGAATCTCTAGTACATAGACTACTAGACGACCATAGGAAAATAGATGAACTACTTGAGAATATGAGGAGACTCTTAGAAGACTATAGGTTTGAAAGAATTTCAGCAAGAGACTTAGCTGAGAAAGTTCTGAAAACACATCAGGAGATAACAAAGATAATAACAGAGCATATAAAGATAGAAGATGAAGAATTTCGGAGGCTGTAATAAGCATAATTTGGAGTGGAAGCTATGAAGTTGGTAGATCTCGCTAAAGAGGTTCTCTCTGAACATGATTCACTGTTAAGTGAATGGAAAACACTTAATGAATTAATCCTCAAAGTAAGGGAGATAGATGAAAAGAGACCAAAGAGTAAAGAAAGCTTTTATGAAGCTTACAAAGATATTTCAGATCTATATTCTAGGATGTTTCTATTCATGTCTAAGTTTACGCTCCATGAATTAAAAGAAGAAAGTTATCTCTTTCCAGATCTAAACGAGAGAGGAAGATTAGAGCTAACGATGAGGCTCACGGAAGACCATAGAAGATTAAACCTTCTACTAGAAGAACTTCGCAGAGTTTTAGACGATTACAGGTATATGAAGATCGAGGAGTGGGAATTAAGAGAAAAAGCAGAGAAAATAAATCAGCAAATGAACAATATACTTACAGAGCACATAAAGATAGAGCACGAAGAATTTTCAAGAATAAGATAAACATCTATCTCTTTATTTATTGAGAACAGATAGATTATTTGCGGCCGCCGGGATTTGAACCCGGGACTACCAGCTTCGTCCTATTCTGTTAGTGTGGCAGGCTGGTTTTAGGTCTCTATGAATGTCCTACCAGACTAGACTACGGCCGCCGATCAAACATTATTATCCAACATTATTTTAGTTTTTCCCACTACAATAATAAATTTATTAAAATTATCTTCTTCTCCTGGCTTCTTACCCATATTCTACTTATTTAAACGGTTAAACAATGGTCTAAGGTATCCAGGGATACTTGCTAATTATCAGCAATTGTATTTTCCCAGTGGATTCTATGTTTGATTATTGGAGTTAGCATATAATCTAATAAATGGGTTAAGTATTGTAGAAATGTTAACCTATTATTGAGTTTTTGTCTGCTGTTTTTATCATGGTTGAGACATTACTAGTATGAAAAGTTGAGCTGAGCTATATGTCTATCTTAAAAAAGTTTGTAGCTTTCGTCTTCGCTGTAACGACAACTGTTCTTTTGAGTTTTTCGCCATCTTTGATAAATAGCTTCATTAAAGTAGATGTTTCTGATGCTCCATCGTGGGCCACAATGTTAATAGGTATTTCATGGATAGCCTTTTTAGTTACATTTGTTCTTCCAACAACTTTCTTTACTACATATGCTCTATTAGGTAGAACTAGTAGAAGATACAGTGAGAATGCATCAGTACTCGCTATCCCTATAGGGACAGCTATCATAGGCATTCTACTAATCTACTACATCCCAGTAAGCATTATTACATGGATAGGCTATCTAGCGATCTCACTATCGTTTGCGGCATTCCTATTAATGGTAAAGAATAATGAGTATGCGCGCCATCAACCCCTAAGTATATATGAAGTAGTTAATGGTGGACTTCTACCAAAAGTTTCAGTAATAATACCTGCATATAATGAAGAAGCTTCTATAGGGGATGCAGTCGAATCAGTATTAAATCAAACTTACTCAAATACGGAAGTCATAGTAGTTGATGATGGATCAGTAGATAATACTTCAAAGATTGTTTCAGAGTATGTTGAAGCGGATAGTGGAAGAGTTAAGCTTATTAGGCATGAGAAGAATCTAGGTAAGTTTGCAGCGCTAAATTCAGGGGTAAAGAAAGCAGAGGGAGAATACATTTACCACATGGATGCAGATACAGTCTTAGCTCCAGACAATATTGAAAGGATACTCCCATTATTCTATGATGGGAAGCTTGGTGCAGCTGCCTCAATGGTTTCAATATCCAACGATGGGAGCATACTTACGAAGTTACAGATGATAGAGTATCTCTTTGAACAATTAATAGTGAGATATGGACAGTCGATCAGTAGAAACGTTCTTATATGTCCAGGAGCTGGGTGTATATATAGGAGAGAAGCTGTACAGGGTAATTCCGTATCAGATAGAACAGTTACTGAGGATGCTGATTATACCTTTGAAGTTAGAAAGAAAAATTGGAAGATAAGTCAAGAAGTAGATGCTGTAAGTTTTACTGAAGCACCTAGAAGCTTTTCAGCTTTTACGAAGCAACGTATAAGATGGCTTTACGGGGTACTCCAAACCATAAGAATTCATAAGTGGGCTCTTAGAGACCCATGGGTTATATGGGCTTGGCTAGGATACATGCTAACTCCTATCTCCATGATTATCCTTTTCTCGATACCCGTTCTAGCCATAGTTCTTGGGCAAGCATACCTATCATACTTCCTACCATATGCTTTGATTAGCTTCACAATATTCCTGATCAGTAGAGCGGTCCCACTAACACTTTATAGATATCATGGTAAGACATCTCTACTTCTTTATCTACCACTCTATATATTCTATAATGCATATCTATCAATAATAACACTATACATCTTCATAGCATGGATAACACGTAGAGGAGTAAAGATCAAATACGGATCAAGAAAGGTCCACGCAAAATAAACAACTAGCATCTTCAACAATTTTCTCCTTTTTTATTTTAAGAAATACTTTAAGATGAACTATTGTAGAAGAACATTAGAAGCATTAACATTATATTTCTTAAGAAGGTAGAAGCACCATTTAATAGTCGTTTTACTACCTATATTTGTTTCAACATAGTATGGTCCCAGTTTCTTGAAATCCTTGAATGATGCGCCATCTTTATGTCTAGGCTCTGTATTGAGAATATATCTTTTCCTGCTTCTTGGTGTAGCTATTGGGATATCTTCTCTCCTAATCTTACCTGTATCTATCAACCATGAGATTATGCCTAGGAGTAAGCTTCTCCAACTCTCTAACTTATACTCTCTACCATCTGGAAATACTATCTTCTTATATGGGATTTCTTGTCTAGGTTTTACTTTCAATTTATCTATAGATATTCCTTCGAGTTTGGTTTTCTCTTTAAGGTTTTCTCCAATATATCTTACTGGTAATGGGTGTAGTGGTCGAAGTAATTCTCTATTCGGTCTCCATATTACAAATGCTTTTTGAATAATCTCATTTGGTTTATCTTCTAATATATTCCATTCTGCTATCTTCTTTTCATGTAAGGGTTTAGGTAGATGTGTATCGTAAACCTCCCATTTAACACCATCTGTGGTTATAAAGTATGGGACTCCAGTAGTAATACAGTAGTTAATATACTGCTCGATTTTCTCCTGTCTTCCTAATGCTTTAACTCCAACATAGATTAATGGTTTACCTTCAATGAGGAGAGCATAATCTGGTCTCCCAGCTTCAGTGGAGAATTCAGGTCTAACAAGAGATGGATCATTTACATCCCAACCCCAAATCTTAAGAAAAGGATCAACAAGACAATATCTAGTTAAAGCTTCACTCCTCTCAAACTCTACTCTATAATCTTCAACCAGCCCCCTCAAACGATTAATTAAATCAAGAAAATGATCAAACACTACAAACACCAGCCTTCTTCAACCATTTAAAACTACAGAGAGTTTTTACAGTTTTATCTCTACAGTTTAGAAGTTGCGGCCGCCGGGATTTGAACCCGGGACCACTGGCTTTCTCCGCTTCTCCTCTCGGGGGGCCAGTGTCCTACCTGGCTAGACGACGGCCGCCAAGAGTATTTTCTGCTAATGGTTATTTGAGTTTTTCTCTCCTTTTAGCTTTCATTATCCTCTACTACCTTTTTTCTCTATTTTTAGATTCCATTCTGGATGTATACCTGCTTTCTCAAAGAGGACCCCGACTGGGCAGTTCTCTAAAGTTAATCTGAATATTGTCTCTGCTTCTTTCTCATCTTCAGCCCATATTGTTACATTCCCTCTTGCTTTAGTAATCGTTTTCTCTGTGTCTGGCTTCTCTGCCTCAACTTCAACCTTCATCCCGTTGAAATCGAATCTTCTCTTTGCAGCAATTAATGCATATATCGTTACAACGCATCCTGCTAAACCCATTACTGCTAGTTCTAGCGATGTTGGACCTGTATCATCTCCCCCCTGCTCAAATGGTAGGTCAATAACAATACTATGACCTCTATCATTATCAACTATACTTCTATACTTTTCTACGAGGACAGCATTTGATTTAAGTAACATAACCATGTATTTTCTATGTTTTTCCCAGCATATTAACTATGTCTTGTTTAAGTTCGTCCGTAAAACTTGTAGATGCTTGAATACTATGAGGAGTATTCAGGGAAACATGTTACTCAAGATATGTTTGAGTGTTAAACTTTAAATTGTGTCTCCTAAGTATTTGGGAGTATGAGTATCCCCTATGATGGTTTAAGTGATGATGAGATCAAGAAGATCCTTGAAGAATACAAGATAATTGCTGTGGTAGGTATGAGTAAAGACCCCTTGAAGCCTGGGCACTATGTACCGAAGTTCTTGATAAAGCATGGGTATAAGGTTATACCTGTAAATCCTACAGTAGATGAAGTGCTTGGGTTAAAATCTTATCCAAGCTTGATAGATGTTCCAGAAGATGTTGAAGTAGTAGATGTTTTTAGGAGACCTGAATATACTCCTGAAGTTGCTGAAGAAGCTGTAAAGAAGAAAGCTAAAGTATTATGGCTTCAAGAAGGGATATACAATCCTCAAGCTGTTCAGATAGCTAAACTTGGAGGTTTAACAGTAGTCTGGAATAGATGTATGATGAAAGAACACAATAGATTAATAGGTAGTAAACCCTACACTACTCTGAGAAAACTTTAAACATCATATTCCTGGTCTCTAATTGGCACTATAGCTTCTTGACCAAGCTCATTCCTACAGAATTCTACTAGGTCGGTTGATGCATGGGGCTCACCATGTACTGTAAATACTTTAACATCCGGGCTGTATCGTTTCAAGAATTGGTGGAGCTGGGTTCTACCAGCATGTGAGCTAAACTTAAACTGCTCAACCTGTGCTTTAACTTTAATATCTAATTGTCCATGTATAAGCCTCTTCTCGCTCAGTAGCCTCGCTCCAGGAGTATCTGGAAGCTGGAAGCTAACAAGGAATATAGCTGACTTCTCATCTTCAGCTAATTCTCCAGCATATATTACTGCAGGTCCACCCTTAAGCATACCTGCTGGGCTAATTATAACAGAAGGCTCACTTAGTGCTTGCCTCCTCTTCTTACTACTTGTAACTCTATTAATGTGTTTAGCTGCTTGATATAATAGCTGTCTTCCATCAATATAATCGCTCATCTCAAGATATATGTCGAGAACTTTTATGCTCATACCATCTAGGTAGACTGGCTCTCTAAAATTATATGCTTCTAGGATGCACATGACCTCTTGAGATCTAGCTACAGAGAATGCTGGGATGAGAACCCTACCACCATTATCTATAACTTCTCTAACTCTTGTAATGAATTCTCTCTCAAGATCCCTTCTCTCAGGATGGTCTTCAAGAGCATATGTTGACTCTATGATTACTGCATCTACATCCTTCGGTCCAAGCTCTGCTCCCCTTAAAAGCCTAGTCTTGATTGTTGTAAAATCACCCGTGTATAGTAGGGTTTTATCAGCATTTATCAAGACTTGGAAGCTTCCAGGGATATGTCCAGCATCTATGAAGCTTACCTCAGCATCTTTCACTCTTATGGTCTCACCATAGATTACGTTAACTCCTTTCCTAACCATTTCTTCTACTTCTAGTGCTTCGTAGGGTAAGTAGTAGCCTGCCAGCTTTAAGAAATCTCTTAGAAGAATATCTGCAACCCTGAAAGTCATTGATGTAGCGTAGATCCTTACTCCATCATTTAGCATGAAGAGTGGAGCTGCACCACAATGGTCTAGGTGGGCGTGAGATATTATAATAGCATCTAGATCTCTAGCAGCTACATGGGATGGAAATAATGGCTCAGGCTCATTTAATTGAACCCCATAATCTAAGAGTATCCTAGCTCCTCCTGCTTTGACAAGTATAGCTGACCTTCCAACTTCCTGGGCTCCTCCAAGAAATTTTAGTTCTAAGGCCTTGCCACCTCCAGTGGTTTTTTAACCAGTCTCCTAGGTTTTTAGTTTGAAGCCGATAAGATAAAGATTTATCTCTAACAATTATCAGTATTCTTAAACTCTGCTGGTATGTATAGAGGGTGACATCTATACGATTAAGCTGGATACTATTTTAATGAAGTAAGATTGATTTTGACATCTTTATCGTGGAGTTTTTGTATAATTCTATTTATTGCTTCTCTTAGGTATGGGCTTCTAGCTTCTACAACTATTAATTCCTTATAACCTGCATTTTCTATCTGCTGGACAACAATATCTATTACTCGTTCTTCTAATACCAAGTCTTGTGGGAAAACCGTTTGAGAGAATGGGTAAACATATTTTATCTGAAAAGGTATTAGACCGTAGGGGGAACCATAAAGTAGTAGGTCATATTCCGATAAGCTTGCTTTAAGCAAGTCTTTCTCTATCTTCTCTAGATTCACCTTCATAGTATATGGGACGAGCACAGCGTAACGCTTAGCCCGCTTCTTAAAGATATTCTCTAATAATCTCTTCTCTGCACGTCTAGCTTCTGGTCTATTTAGACTTAAAGCATCAAACAAGTTTATTCCACGCCGAGAGTATATCGGAGTGTGCTGCTCCATTAAATTGAGTAGGTCATCTCTTCCCATAATATATTTGAATGCTTGATAGAGGTTTGGATGGCTTCTAGCTCTAATCTCAAGTAGCTCAAATAATCTTCCATCTTTGATAGCTTGCTTAATCTCTGCAATCTCTTTAAAACAAACATAGAGGTTATGCTTAGCTACTGCATCTATTCTATCCTTCATGGATAGTCCTCTTAATTCTTCTATGCTAGTTCTTGAACATACTGGGCATATACATGGAAGATAATCCATCTTTTCTAGCTTCATCGTTCCAGTCTCTGTAAAGTATCTTCCATCTTTAGCATAGAGGTAATAGCTTGCAGAATCAAACATATCTACACCTAGAGCGACTATGAAGGAGAACACCATTGGGTGACCTGCACCGAATAAATGTAATGGTTTACCATATTCAATAGATGTTTTAGCAGTTATGATCATCTCGAATAGTTTACTAAACCTGTATCCTTCCATTAATGGTGTTGGGCTACCTAGAGCATACATATCGAAACCCATCTCTCTTACTTTCTCTGCACAGTAAGATACTAAATCTAAGTGTACTCCACCTTGAATAGTCCCAACCCATATACAATTCTTGTCTTCTCTACTGTGTAGGATTCTTAGTGTTGCTTCTAGATTCTTTAATGTTTTTTCTACTGATTCTTCTGCACGTCTTCTATCACTCAGCCCTGTTGGAACATCTAAAGGTACAGCTATATCTGTCTTGATATCTTCTTCAAATAAAGCTATCTCCTCGGGTGTAGCATCAACCCCACCATATTCAAGTATCTGGTACCCCCCACTATCTGTCATAACTACTCCATCGAAGCCTAGTAAACCTTGAACGGTATTCTTTAATGCTTCATCTCTAAGCCTCTTATACAGAATATATGCATTAGTTATTACAATATCTGCTTTAAGATTCTCCTTCATCCATTTAGCAGAGATATCTTGTACTACAGGATTGATTACTGGAAGAAAAACAGGGGTCTCAATCTTTTTACCACTCTTCGTCTTCAGTCTTCCAATCCTACCAAGTAAATCTTCAGCAACTACCTCAAACATAAATCTACACCATAATCAATCATCAGTCTACTCTCCAATACAGAATAAACAATCCCTTATAGAAAACCTTATATCCAGTATACTTGGCTAAACCTGAGCCCGCCACTATTGTTGATTTAATCCTTATTAAAGATAGGAGATAGAAGAGGATTATAGTAATTAGTAACCTAACTCTTAAATATAGTTAGTCCATGGTAGGGAATGAGAAGTTTGGTTACAGAGGTAGTCTTTGAGCCTGGAGCTGAAGACCTACATGCTAATGGAGCTATATTGATTGAAGGGTTGCCTGGAGTTGGTTTAGTAGCTAAGGTTGCCGTAGCTTATATGCTGAGTAGATTTCAAGCTAGGAAAGTCTGTAGATTCTATTCACCTTATTTTCCCTCGCTTATATATATTCAAGATGGTAGGCTTGTACCTACTTTCGCAGATTTATACTTAGTCGAGAAACCTACCCCCATATTATTCCTCTACGGTAATTCACAGCCATCATCAAGTTATGGGCAGTACGAATTATGTGAGAAGATACTAGATGTAGCGGTAGATTTAGGAGCAAGCTTCATCATGACTCTAGGTGGGTACGGTAAGGAAGAAGTCTCAGAAGCTAGAGAAGTATACGTATCATCAACACGCCCCGAAACTATTATGAGAGTTATCAGGAAGATTCCAGCAAAAATCTACGCTGGGCAGATAGTTGGAGCTGCAGGACTATTAATAACCTTAGCTGATGAACGTGGACTCGATAACCTATCTATGCTCATTGAAGCTTCAGAGATGACTCCAGACTATTATGCAGCTAAGAGAGCAATAGAATCTGTAAATACACTACTAGATCTAGGATTAAAGATAGAGGATGTAGATGGAATCTCTAGAACATACATATCCACACTATATAGGATAGAGTTCTAAGGTATGGTACGGTATGAAAGCTGGTAAACAAGAACTAATCGGTCGAGGAATTTATGTTGAAGAATTTTTTGGGACAGTTGAAGTAGGGTTATTTGCTACTGCAACTGATAGAGTATGTATTGTTCCACCTCAGATAAAACCTAGGCATCAGAAGCTTATAGAGAAAGCATTAGAGACAGATATTATAAAAACAACTATTGCAGGCTCCTTCCTGATAGGTCCTTTAGTAGCAGGGAATAGTAATGGACTAGTAGTCTCCTGCATGGTTCTAGATGAAGAATTAGAAAAGATCAAGAGCTCTATTAGAGACTCAAACATCCTTGTATTAGAGAGTCGGTATACTGCTACTGGAAATCTTATACTTGCAAATGATAGAGCAGCTCTGGTTAGCAGTTATTTTAATAAACGTGAAGTAAAATTAATCCAGGATACGCTTGGGGTTGAAGTAATCCAGGGTATGATTGCTAATAGACCGTATGTTGGCTCTATAGCAGTTGTAACAAATAATGGAGGCATTATACATGTACAAGCATCCAGAGAAGAAGAAGAGAAGCTTTCAGAATTTTTCAAGGTAGAATTTATTCCTGGAACAGTTAATGATGGGGTTCCATTCATTAGAAGTGGGATAATAGCTAATAGTAAGGGTGCGATAGTTGGAGCAAGAACAACAGGTCCAGAGCTTATGACTATAAGTAGAGCCTTGAAAGTATAGTATGCTCCCATATTCCAAAGAAAATATTCTCCAGCTTCTCAGTCTCTTTATCCTCAGTTAGATTAATTTATGGTAAGAGATTACCCTAAACATACATCTGGACATGAGGTATTCCACATATCTTTACAACTGCCTTCTCTACAACTATTCCGTGGTTTAAAGCATACTCTACTACGTTCTCTCCTAGAAGATTAATTATCGTTCCCTGTTTCAGATAGTTTTGGAGTTCTTCTTCTCCAACTAGTACCCCTCCATAGAATGCTCGGCTTACTTCAACAGAGAATCCTTCAAGAATCTTCAAGCTTCTCCCTAGGAGTTCTTCATCGCATACAGCTACAACTACTTCACCAGTCCTAGAATGATGAACTTTCACCCAAAATCTCTTATTCATCATCAAACACTCCAAGAAACTCTAGGAGCATCAGTCCCTCAACAATAGTGATATCAAGCTAAATTATTTATTTTTCTATAGCTTATTCTCTTATTTGTTATGAAATGATTTGCTTCTTAAAAATTTGTTAAACTTGGACGCTTACTAGTTGAAGATTTCTTAAAAATTCATTCAGGCTTCTCAAGCTATCCTGCAATACTTCTACTCGAATCATATATCTGGTGTGGGAGCGTATGGAGACTTTGTACAGTATCTTAAATCTATGTCTTGCGTCATGTTAAAGTATCACTGATGGCTTCTCTCATTAGTCTTTAAACATAAACTATTTAGAAGACATCGTATGCTCAAATATGAGGGGCACACGGTATGGTGCAGAATACTATTGAGAGAGAAGTCAGCGCAACAGCGAGAGATATATTGATGAGTAGAATAGCAGGAGAAATAATATTGTCTAGTAGTCCTGGGTCGGTAATGAGGAAGTGGAGACAGCTATTCGAATTAAATCAGAGTGAATTAGCACGACATATGGGTGTATCATCTTCAGTACTAAGTGACTATGAAAATAATAGGAGGAAGTCTCCTGGTGCGGTGTTCATAAAAAAATTTGTCTCAGCTCTAGTAGATGCAGATATAAAGAAAGGTGGAATACATGTTAGAAGATTCTCAATGCTTCACCGTGATCTAAGCATAGCTGTATTAGACATGAGTGAGTTTAGGAATCCTAAGACTGTTAGACAGGTCGTTGAAGCATTAGATGGTGTACTGCTGGTTGGTAGAGAATGGGATAATGAGTTAATATATGGATACACTGTAATAGATAGCTTATCAGCGATAAGGAATTTGGAAGCTTTAGATTTCCTCTACCTCTTCGGTAAGAACCCTAATAGAGTAATAGTCTTTACAAAAGTTAGTAGAGGTAGGTCTCCGATGGTTGCAGTCCGCCTATATCCAATAAAACCAAAGATGATAGTAATACATGGTCCAAAGATACCTGAAGAAGTAGATGCTTTCGCAATAGAACTCGCAGAACTTGAAGGAGTCTCATTCTCTTTATCCCTCCTGAAATCTCCTGAAGAAATAGTTGAGAGATTAAAGAAGCTAGTTTAGCTATAGAGCATCCTACTATTTTTTAGAGATAACTCTATTATATCGAGTCAATAGAGTTAATATGGTAGGAGTATGCTTAGGGTTGTTAAAGACATAAAGATTAAACCTGGAATGACTGTCTCAGAGCTTATTGAGATGATGGGAGGTTCAGGCGGGTTTACAGCATTATACGTGGCGAGAGCAGTAGAAGTTCTAGAAAAGATGATTAAAGATAATGATTGTATTAAGTTCCTATCCTTCATTGGTGCACCTATCGGGACAGGTTTAAGAGGTGTTATCTCTGAATTGATAAGAAGGAGACTCTTCAACATAGTTATAACAACTTGTGGTGCATTAGATCATGATATTGCAAGATCTCTAAAAGAATACTATGAAGGAGACTTCTGGATGGATGATGAAACTCTAAAAAAACAAGGATACCATAGACTTGGATGCGTATTAATCCCACTTGAAAATTATGGTCCAACGATAGAGAAGTTCACTCAAGAATTACTTGAAGAAGAATACAATAAAGGATTAAGAGAAGTATGTAGTAGTGATATAACCTACCTGATTGGTTTAAAGTTGAAAGATGAAAATAGTTTCTTGAAGAATGCTGCAGAGAATAACATCCCAGTGTTTGTTCCAGGAATACTTGATGGAGCTGTTGGAACACAGATCTGGTTATTCCAGCAGAAACATAGAGACTTCAAGCTAAACCTATTGAGAGATTTCGATAAATTATCTGATGTAATCTTCAAAGCTAAACGTAGTGGAGCATTGATGATTGGCGGTGGTATCTCGAAACACCATGTTTTATGGTGGAATCAATTCAAGGATGGATTAGATTATGCTGTTTACATTACTACTGGATACGAGTATGATGGTAGCCTAAGTGGTGCAACAGTTAGAGAAGCGGTTTCATGGGGTAAAGTAAAACCTGAAGCAATGAAGGTTACAGTTCATGGAGATGCAACGATAATACTCCCATTGATCGCTTCAGCTCTCATTAAACTTGAATGAACGGAGTGTTACATGTTAGACGTAGATAGTGGATGACTTAATACTTATAAGCTCTCATATACATCAAAATTGGAGAAATTGTCCTCTAAGCGATTGGAGAGATCTGTAAGAGATAGAGTCCTCGCAGGGGTTATAGGAGGTTTAAGTGATTATCTTAAAGTAGACTCTAATCTACTCAGAATCGCCGCTATACTATTATTTATTATCTCACCAGTTCTCATGTCAATCCTATATATTATTGCGGTATTCTTAATACCTAAAGCTGGAGAAGAAAAACCATTAGCTGCATCATTTGAGGTAGAGAAATATCTCCCATTAATCGTAGGTTTAATCTTAATAATTGTAGGTGCAGTTATATTAGGGTCGATTGCTGTAATCCCCTTCTTCTGGATCTTCACACCCTTCAGATTTACAGTAGCTATACAAATAATTATAGCAGCTATACTGATTATTATTGGAGCAATTATAGCTATACCACAGCTTAGAAATCTATAGCTATATTGATAACTAATTACATAATGCAAGATGGAGCATAAACAATATTTTGGCAGCGATATTGATGGAAGTAATTCTAGCAGTTTAAGTTACTGCGCTCTACTTTCAATTGTTTTACGGAGCTGTAAATGTAGAACCCCGTTTAGGTAGCTTCTAGTAAGTATAGTAGCTCTACATGGTAGCTTTATGATACGTCTGAACCCCCTACCACCCATTAACAGTAGCTTAGTCCCTCTAAGCTCTACTCTTACTTCTTCTTCTGGACCTGGAACCTGGGCTGTCAGTAATATTAATTCATCTTTCTCAATTAATTCTACTGGGTATTTTTCTATAGCTCTCCTACTAGATACTGCTTTTCTTAACTCTCTAGTCCAGTAGAAAGCTAGTAGTCCAAGAGCCATAATTAATGCTAATCCTAGTAGACTCCTCTGGAATCTAGCTGTAAGAGAGATAAGTATCAAGGCTATGAGTATAACTAATACTATAGTGAATAATCTAGACAGGAACACCCCCATACTATCGTCTCTCCTACTACGGGCCATTTATTAGGCTAACCTCCACGTAGCACTATGTAGTGTAGTTCAACTATTCCCTCGTCTAGAATTAATACTCCAACCTTTAAAACATTATCTTCTCTCCAAATCATTACTTTATCTTTTCCAGCTCCTATAACCCATTTCTTTAAGAATTCTCTTAAACCAGATGTAAACTGCTCTATAGTCGTATAAGATATGTTTCCTTCATTGAATACTAGGTGAGCATTTATCTTTTCTGGGAAGATTGGAGTTAACCCTTCCCCTTCTATTACTTGCAGTGTTAAATTCATTATGTCGATTATCGGCTTAGTTATGTCGATTATCGGCTTAGGTGTGGTAGGTACGCCTCTCAACGCTTTGAGGAATGATTCAAAAGCTTCCTCAATACTATTACCTATACTTACAAAATAGCTTCCAGTAAACTCTGCACCTACGATAGCTATAGTTCCAAGCTGGGTTATTACACCTCCTGCACCAGTTGGCGAAGTATAGACTGGGATTACATATACAAGGTGTTCACCGATATTGTATAGTATCGTCTCACCTATTCTAGGATTCTCTAAGAGTGTTTGAAGCTTCCTAAATTCTGGATATCTTTCAAGAGCCTCTCTCGCAGCCGCTGGTCCGAGAAGCTTCTGCTCAGATTCTTGTGGTACATAATAGAAGATCTTCTCACCGAGATGTGGATAATCGTTCCTAACTATCATGAATCCTGCAAGATTCCTTCCAGGAGAACCTCTTATCTGGAGGGAGAGTATTCCTACGAATTCTTGTTTCTCGAAACCTTGAAGCTTAGTAATGATGTAGTATGTGTATAGACCTCTAGGTATCTCATAGAATTCTCTAGCCTGTATAAAGATGGAGACATCATCCATGTGATAATTATTGAATATCCCAACTTGGTATTCGAATAATTCTTGGGGGAACCTAGTCTGGTTATATAACCATAATGGTACATCTCTGATGACAACCTCCTTATATGCGTCTTTAATAATCTGACTGATAAAATCTGAGCCAGTTATGATTAGCTGGATTGAGCCATCGTAGACATCTATGAGAGCATATCCAATAAATCTAACATAATCGTTACCTCTACTCCATGGAACGTGTTCACCACTCAATCTAACTATTAATGGCATCAACCAGTATGTTCTCTCTCCATCAGTTACTGGAAACATATCTACAAGCTCTCCACTCCATCTATACTCAAAGTAGGGGAAGAGCAGTGTCATCCTATCATACACATCTCTATATCTTAATAGTCTAATCGTTTTATCTGGGTAGGAGAAGAAGAAGGTTGGATCGTAGATCCAGCTTATAGGTGGGGAGACGGTAATCCCCCCTCTACCACTGTATCTTGTTCCTGTAACTTCATCTGATATATCCTTACCTAGTATTATTGCTGCCCACGTTGATTCTAGTAGGCCGCCCTCCCCATAGTATATCCTCCTCTGAGAGAAGAATCTAGATGAATCAACTATTGTTCCATTACTTGCATCTAGTAGGAGGAAGCCGTTCGGAACATGGGTATAGACTAGATGCTGATTATACCATACATCTGCTGCTTTCACGGATATAGGTAGAATAGGCTTCATAGATGCACTCCAGTATAGTCTCCCATTAAATCTTAGAATATCAGAGTCTTCAAAATCTACATATGGTATCAACCCTATCTCAGGCTTCATCTTTGTAAATGCTGCTTCCCAGTCCCAGAGCCTAATAACATCTAATTGTTCCTTCACATTCTTAATGTATTCTTGTATAGTTAGAGAAGATGAATGTTCGGGGAAGATGTATCTCTCTCTACGTATATCTTCAATATCTGCAAGATATCTGTTTACAGCGATCTCTTGTTTAACGTATGGTCCAAGCCATTCTACTTTCCTAGCATCTGCAATACTATTCTGTACGGTTACAATAGAGACTATCGCTAATATTGCTAGTAGTATTGCTCCACCTTTTATAACATATGCATAGAGGAATCCAGGCTTAGTCTTATCAAGATACATAAACAATAGCATAAGACCCGTTAGACTGAATGAGCCTAAGATCAAGACCTTAGTATTATAATCTATATAGTTTGGGAGGAATAATGTAAAACCTATCCATGTAGTAGCGATAGCTAATACTAACTCGATGGCTTCAATCGGTAACCTAAATGTCCCCGTATCTACATAGTCTACGAGAATCCTAGATGAAGCTTTCAATATTATTGTTAATCCAACAAGTATTATTAATCTAACCGAAATTGATGTTAAGAGTGGGGGGATGAGGAGTATTAATGCGGGAGAAGCTGATACCACTATCTGAGCAGGAGAGGTATCAGCTATAGACATGGAGGTAAATGGTAGCTTAAACAATTCAGGTATCTTAGCTAGCCCGAAGTCTACTCCATTCAAGATGCCTAGAACCGCCATGCCGAAGAAAGCATTAGCAAAAAATACAGTACCTATCAACGTCTTAGTAACCTGCCAAGCTAGAAACCTACTGAAACTAAGCCTAAAAGATGAGAAATCTAAGTCTCTTGGACGAATATACCTCTCCCAGAAGATAGAGTAAAAAAGTCTAAAGCTCCAGAAAGTGATAGAATTCCTATTCTTAAAATCTAGACGGAAGAAAGCAGTAAAAGAAAGAATAAACCCACCAATTAGAGAATAATAGTAAGGTTTAACAAATAAATCTCCAAACTCCCAGAAGTTCAACATTACTTGAAGAATCTGACTTAAAGAGATAAGGAACAATATAATTATGAATACCGTTAAAGCTACTACAGTGGCTCGGGGTCTCCGCCTACTCCTAGTATACATCAACTCAATAATAGTTTAGACTACCTATTGATAAATCTTAACTGGTTGATGCATAAATGAGTTGACAGACTAGATGTTCTATCGTATCTTTCATTGGTGAGCTTAATGCTTAAAAGCTGTTGGAGACTCATGCTTGTCATAATAGTTTAAATGCTTGTTGCTATCTGATGCTAGGGAGTGATGCTTGATTGCCATAGATATTCAAAGTAGTTTTTTGCAAATTTTGCTAATCCTACGTGGTCTGACCATATTGCGAAGCTTATACCTGCTCCTTCATCTCCAAGTAGTAGGATAACTTCTCTGGAGTCTGCAACGATCCCACCTCCAAACATCTGTTCTTTAAGTCTTATCTCTGCTACTTCACTTAGCTTCTTTATTAAAGAGTAGTTAACATCGTTGGGAACCATTATCTTCACGCTTCCCCCTCTACTAGTTATATACGTGATGTGGGGTAGGAATGCTGTTAAGAGATTCTTGGTTAAGAATGGTGCAGCAATCAATAATTCTTTCTCGCAATTCGATAATAGATACTTAATTCTTGCAAGAATGTTTTCTTCCCCTCTAAGTATCCAGATATCATGTCTCTCCCTGAAACCTCTACCCTCATATATCGGGAGAAGCTCAGAGAGGATAATCTCCTCGTTTGCTTTAAACTCTTTCTCAATCCTCATCCTACTTGATTCAAGAGCTGTTACAGGAGACTTAGGATAGTACCGTGCAGGTCTCCCACCCTCAGTTCCAACCCACCCTTTCTTCTCTAAACTTTCTAAGACTTCATATATCTTAGAGTATGGAACATCTGCTAACTCACTGAGCTTACTAGCAGTAGAATCACCACACTCAAGCAACGTAGTATAAACTTTAATCTCGTAATCTGTTAAACCTAGATTATGGAGGGCTCTCCTAAGATTCTCACTTATCTCCACCATCTCCACAGCCACAAAATATATGTTAACCTAGTATTCAAGTATTAATTGAATCATCGTAAGTAAAAAGATAAGTTCATAGGATCTAGATTATATTATGTATTTGTTAGAAATGAAGAAGGAGATCCTATCTAGGGAATATCCTCTATGGCCTCTTCCAGCTGTCGGTGTACTAGTGATATCTAGCTCTATGATTCTATTGATTAAACGTGCTTTTCCACCATCTGCTGGGAAATGGAGTATCCCTGGAGGGGTTGTAGAGCTTGGTGAGAGAGTTGAAGATGCTGCTAGGAGAGAGGTTAGAGAAGAAGTTGGGTTAGAGATTGATAATCTTAAGCTTCTAGGAGTCTACGATAGCATAATTAGAGATAGCAATGGTAACATTAGATACCATTATGTAATTATAGAATATCTAGCTAAAGCTAAGTCTATGGATGTCAAACCATCTATAGAAGTAGCTGAGTATAGATGGGTAACCATAGAAGATATAGGTAAACTGGATACAACGCCTTCTTTAAGAGAACTCATTAGAATGTACAAAAACGAGATAGTAAGCTACATAGAAAAAATTTAGGATTTTAATAATTAGAGATGCTAGGTTTTATTCGAATTCTGTCTCACTTGGCTTCTCTTTACCTTTCTCTTCTTTCTTCCTTGATGCTGCAATTACATCATCTATTCTTAGAATCATTGCAGCTGCTTCAAAGCTACTCTTTAATGCTTGTTCTTTTACCTTCACAGGCTCTATTACTCCTAGAGCAAACATGTCGGTTACTTTTCCAGAGAATACGTCTACACCGTATCCATACCCATCTTTATCCTGCTTAGACCTCAGTTCAGTAAGTATCTCAACAGGCTCCAGCCCAGCGTTTTCAGCTAAAGTTCTCGGTATAGTTTCTAATGCCTCAGCGAAAGCCATCATTGCAAGCTGCTCTCTCCCAGGATATTTTGCAGCTTCCTTTCTTACTCTTAAAGCTAATGCTTCTTCTATAGCTCCTCCTCCAGGTACATAGTTTAAGTTATCGATCAAGGTTATCATATTCATTATAGCATCGTTTAGTGCTCTCTCAGCTTCATCTAGCTGTCTTTCTAATCCAGCTCTGATAAGGATTGAGACGGCTTTGGGGTTCTGGCATTCTTGAACGAACACCATTCTATCTTCTCCAATCTTTACTTCTTCAACTAATCCTGCTCTACCGAGGTCTTTCTCAGTAAGGTCTTCAAAGTTTGTTACAATTCTTCCACCTGTAGCCTTAGCCAGCTTCTCCATATCAGAAGCTTTTACACGTCTAACTGCGAGTATTCCAGCTTTAGCTAAGAAGAATTGTGCCATATCATCTATACCCTTCTGGCAGAAGACTACGTTTGCACCTACTGCGGCTACTTTATCAACCATCTCCTTCAATATCCTCGTCTCTTCATCTAGGAATTCCTTAATCTTTAATGGGTCACGTATTCTTATCTCTGCACTAAACTCTGTCTTCTCTATCTCGAATGGAGCACTAATTAATGCTATCTTAGCATTTACTACACGTTTAGGCATAGCTGGATGAACTACTTCTTTATCAACTATTACTCCATGGACTAGCTGGCTTTCTAGAAGGCTTTTACCCATCTTCTTGATTATCTGGATACTATCCTTGTCTGCTACGAGCTTGCTATCCCTCTCTTCAATAACTTTTAATACTGCATCTATCGCTAGATCTGCGATATGGTCTGTAGCAAATCCTAGAGATTTACTTGCTAGAGCAGTCATAACTATCTTCTTTAGTGTTGGTCTATCTTCTAGCTTGACTGGTCTTCCAAGCTTTCTCAATTCCTCTAATGCTATATCTAATGCTTTCTTGTATCCTGATATAACTGTACTTGGATGGATTTTCTGTTCAACCAGCTCTTCAGCATGTTTTAGGAGTTCTCCAGCCAAGACTACTGCTGTAGTTGTTCCATCTCCAACAGTATTGTCTTGGGTTTTAGCAACTTCAACTATCATCTTAGCTGCAGGATGCTCAACATCCATCTTCTCAAGTATAGTTGCACCATCGTTTGTTACAATAACATCTCCTATGCTATCTACGAGTATCTTATCCATCCCTTTAGGTCCCAGTGTTGTCTTGACAATCTCAGCGATAATCTTCGCAGCAGCAATATTATTTTTCTGAGCAGCTCTACCCTTAGTCCTGGTGGTCCCCTCTTTCAAGATTATTACGGGTTGACCACCAAGCTGAGCCATATATGCCACACCTCACACCTTCCAGATTCTAAACCTCTAACATCATACGATTTAGGCTGTAATTTAAGAATTACTTCTAAACTAAATTTAAGTAGCATGATAGTTAAAATACTGGTCGGAACGGGACGTATTACAAAGTTTCTACTAGAGTAGAGCTGTGCAAGTTATTAGTGGTAGTAATGACTATGTGTAGAAGCCTCTTAAGAGTGTTTTAGCTGCTCTCTCAATATCTTCCCTCTTAACTGTTCTTCTTCCAGCGTATTGTGCGAGGCTTAATGCTTCTTTCGCTATAGCGACAGCGACATCTTCAAGAATCTTTCTAAGTTCTTCAGCAGCATCTTCACTAGCTCTAGCTGCTCCAGCTTTCTTTATTAAACGATGTATTGGAGCAAGGCTTAACTCACTTGAACTCAAACTCAAAGTTCACCGAATGATTATCTACTAGCATGCTATTTAGTCTTTCTTACATAAATCGATTAGAGGTACAACTATGACTTCTTCTGAAAGAGGAGATATTACTCTGGAAGTAGCCAGTAAAATACCTGCCTACTTTCTATCTTGAACTAAGAGAAAACCTTATTACGTAAGTTAGTCAGACAGAAATAGTAGTGGATTGATAGATGTGGAGAGAAAAGATTGTATGTCCACATTGTGGTAAGTTAACTGAAAAAGGCTTATTCTGTAAGTTTTGTGGTAAACCATTAGAGGTTAAAGCTGAGACCCCGATGAAGGAGAAAACCACACCTGCGACCATATCTACCGAGCAGGAACAACCTCCACCTTCTCAAGAGATAATTCCACCTGTTCAAGAAGTTGCAGAAGAAAGAAAAATAGTAGAACAACTCTCAACATTCTATAGTTGGAGGAATAAGCTCTTAGAACTTTTCCTGCAGGGTGAGGCTTCATCTGACATCTTCCTAGACATCTATAAAGAGTATAGAGCAAGAATTCAAGCAGTAAATGAGAAGAGGCTTCAAATGATAAATGAGATTGAAGAAAAAATAAATGATTTAACGATTAAGTTGGAGAATCTAAAGATTAGACATGAAGTTGGAGAAGTTCCAGATAGGCAATACATAACAGAGAAACTAAACATCGATAGAGAGTTATCTAGACTTAGACCAAAGTTGAACATCCTTCATAATGCTTTTAATATTAAGATTGCCGAAGTCCCGAGATATGAGGCTAAGATTAGAGAATTGAAGGAAGCAATTTCAGAGAAGGGTGAGTCTATGGGTTTGAAGAATGAAGATGTTGAGATGATTGTTTCAGACCTGGATGAAGTGTTGGAGAGTATACAGAGCTTGATGGAAGTGCATAAACGTTTAACTAAAGAGCTTGAGAAAGTTGAGTTAAGATATAAGGTTGGGGAATTAACAGTTGAAGAATATGAAGCAATGAAACAGAAGATACAGAAACAAATGGAAATGTAAATACAAGAGTAGCCTACTAAGATAATACAGGTGGATAAGTGAATGGTTAAGATTATCGTTACTGCTGTTCCAGGAGCTGGGAAGTCAACTATATTGAAGAAAGTCGTTGAGAAGATTCCAAGCATAAAGATTGTAAACTTTGGAGATATAATGCTTGAAGAAGCCTCAAAGAGATTTGGCATAAATGATAGGGATGAGCTGAGGAAGAAGCTAAGCTTCAAAGATTATAAGATACTGCAGGAAGATGCTGCTAAGATAATCGCAGGAATGGAGGGAGATTTAATAGTTGATACCCATGCAGTCGTGAAAACAGTTTATGGATACTATCCAGGGCTACCTTCAAAAGTAGTTGAAATACTTAACCCAGATGCTATAGTCTTCCTAGAGTTTCGACCTGAAGACATTCTCGCTAGGAGGATGAAAGATCTCTCTAAGGACCAGGTTGGAGAGAAAAGGGTAAGAGAGATTGAGAAGATAGAAGATGTTGAAGAACATCAAAGGATTAGCTTAGAGATGGCTTCAGCTGCTGCAAACCATGCTTCATGTTATTTTTTCATACTCCGTTTCCTTGAACCTCAAAAATACCCGTACCAGCATGCTGATGAAGCATCATTAAAGATAATCGAGCTGATAGAGAAGATGAAGCATGGAGGAGAAAGTTTTAGAGAATGATCTCTTGTTATTCTTCTTTTAGTGTTTTCCTTGCACTTGTTATGTAGCATGTATGTGCATGCATTAAGTGGACAGGTCTAGTCATGCCTTTCTTAACTCTCATTTCTCTCAACAGTATCTCAACTGTAGATATATCATCGAAACCTTCTATACGTAGCGTCTCAACAGTTTCTACTACCTGTTCTATGGTTGGGCTTATTGAGATAAAGATACCGCTATCTTTCAGAGCATTATAGGCTGGTTTAACAGCTTTCCAAGGTTCGGGGACATCTAGAATGAATGCATCTACATCTCTTTCTTCAACACTTTCTTCAACACTACCATGTTTTAGCTCAACATAATCAAGTAAACCAAGCTTCTCAAGGTTTCTCTTAGCATTCTCAAGATACTCTTCCTGTACATCATAACTGTATACTTTCCCCGTTGGAGCAACATAGGAAGCAAGTATTGTTGTTAAGACCCCTGACCCTGTACCTGCTTCTACTACTCTTGAACCAGACCTCACCCCACTTATCAAGATTATGTACCCAAGGTCTTTCGGATACACTATCTGGGTTAACCTCGGGTAATGGAGAACATAGTCCAGTATGGTTGGTTTAAGAACAGTCCATGTAGAACCTGTATTAGACTTAATCCTACATCCATATCTTTTCCCAACGAGCTCGCTCAAGTCTACGTATCCTTCACTTGTATGGTATCTCCTACCTCTAGATATTCTCACCATGTACTTCTTCTTTTTCTCTGTTATGAATAACACGGTAGAACCTTCATTAATAGTCTCCATACTCCAAATCTATCTACTTACCCCTGTTATAATATATTGGTGTTACAGGCTTTAATGGTTTATTAACATCTGCTTATTCTTGTGATGATGGAAGCTTCATGAATCGTAGAATGTTGTTAGCTTATATTCTAGCCCCTGCCTTTGCCTCTATCGGGTTAGCTTTGATAGGTTATGGTGATAGAAGTAGAAGAGTATCTAGACCTTTAGGTATGATTCACTTACCCCCACCAAGATATGATAGTAACGTATCTATAGAGCATGCTTTAAAGGTGAGGAGGTCTGTGAGAGAGTATGAGGATAAACCTCTTACATTAGAACAGGTAAGTCAGCTTGCATGGGCTGCGCAGGGGATAACTGATAAGAGATATGGTTTTAGAACAGCTCCATCTGCTGGAGCTACATACCCACTCGAAATATACATAGTTGTTAAGAAGGATGGTGTAGAAGGATTACCTGAAGGGATATATCATTATCTCCCCAGAGAGCATGTGTTAGAGCTTATAAAGAGCGGAGATTATAGTAGGGAGCTTATGTATGCATGCTTAGACCAAGAATGGGTTGGGGATGCAGCGATAAACATCGTTATCACAGCTATCTATGAAAGGACAACTTGGAGGTATGGAGAGAGAGGCAGGATAAGATACGTCCACATGGAGGTTGGGCATGTCGGTCAGAACATATATCTCCAATGTGTAAGCCTCGGGCTTGGATGCGTAGTAATAGGAGCATTCCATGATGAAGAAGTAAAGAAGATAATAGGAGTAGATGAAGAACCACTCTATGTTATCCCTGTAGGGGTTAAGAAGGGTGGATGGCCATAAAATAGAATCAATAATGGATTTAGTAGCTAGAATCGTAGGCATATCTATACTTATTACTCTCCTTGTCTATGTTTATCCAAGGTTTTATTCATCTCTTTTAGAGGCGCCGGATTATTCATTGATAGATGAATTTAAGGGTGGAAAAACTATAGGATTTAGGTATGCCTATGTAGGTGCATGGATGCTTACAATCTCTCAAGTATACGTTTTCTTAAAGTACTTCATTAAACTTTCTAGGATACGGGTTAGGCTTGCAAAATGGCTAGATATACACTGCATCCTCAATACTACAGGCTTCACATTAGTAATTATCCACTCAGGTTTCCCATACTCTTTCAGATACTGGGAACCATTTACAAGGGTCAATGTATTCAAAGGCTTAGAAGGCTTGATAGGCATTAGAGGTCTATTAACCTGGATTCTCTTATTAGCGTTTACCTCGGGTTTTCTAAGCAGGTACGGCAGTAACCTTAAACTAAAAAAGATAACAAACAGGGTACATTTTTACAGCATCCTTGCAGTATACGCTTTAGCTTGCATCCACATCCTACTATCACTCATGTTTCCAGAAACAAAGTAAAAATTATATTAAGCCACGACCCATTAGAAGTGGCTGTGATGAATCAGAGTTACACGGAAGAATGAAGTAAAGGCATTTGGCTGAGCTACAATATTGTATATCGTTATTATGATTTCACCTCCTCTCCATGTCTTATCATTCGATGCAGTGTATTATTCTAAGAGTGGTTCTCCACGACCTGAGAGAGACCCAGTTATAATAATCTCTATTACTACATTGAAAGGATTAAAGATACAGTTAGTGGGGGATCAAGTATTTTCTCACTTCTCTTCGCAACCCTATAGGTTCTATCGACATAATCTTCAGAGATTATCTTAACACCCAGTAATCCAAAAGCTACCAATACACCAACATCATTCTCTAGGTCGTCAGAGTAGATAGATAGGGTCTCTCATACCTCAGACTCAACGGTACTCCATACTTATACTTCAGGATATAGACAATTTTATGTAGCCTAGACATTGAAACCTTACCGAATATCTTGACAACCATCAACAAAATAATGGTATCTGATACAGGCGTTACCCCATCATCCCCCTCTAATAGCTTCCAT
>JAKCEX010000002.1 GCA_023539395.1 Candidatus Geocrenenecus arthurdayi
AAGGTGGGTTTAATGGAAACAATAAAATGGTATAAAGATAAGAGACTATTATAATATAACTTTGGGTTATTGGATATGAGTTTTCTCCTCGATCCATTATTGTTGATTGCTTTAGGAGCAGGTATAGCACTTCTAGATAGACATATCCCATCTTTCTCAAAGAAGTTTACACTCGTTTTAACGATCATCACTCTCACCATTTTCTGGATAGTTGGTAGTCTATTTTATCTCGACTATCTAAGTATCCCTTGGATTGGAGATGCTGGAAGAGGCCGTCACTTCATGTGGAATTCAGGTATTGAGCTTATCGGCCTTAAACCACCCATAGACGTTTCTGCAACCTACACCGACCCCCTCAACAAGTTAAATATTGCTGCCATCTTACTGTTTACATCTTACCCCATTTTTCTATACCTTGGCATTCATATATGTAAGACTCTTATGGAGCGTAGACATAGAACATGCTTCTCGAAGCATAGTTTTAATTAAATCTAGAATATTTCCTAGAGAGGGTGCCTCCAGTGGGTGGTGAGCTTCTAATACTATTTATTGGAAATTCTTTGTTTAAGGATGATAGGATAGGTCTTATTGTAGGAGAGAAGCTGAAGCCAATTCTTGAGAGTGAAGGATTCCATGTTGAAGTCCTAGATAAGTCTGGTCTCTCCCTGATAGATTATATTGAAGGTAGAGAATTAGTTATAATAGTTGATAGTATCATAACATCGGAACATCAAGTAGGAGAAGTAGTAAACGTAGACCTAAATAAACTAGAAAGCTACTCAGTATGGAGCCCCCACTATATGGGTGTACCTGAAACATTGAAGATTATGGAGGAGCTAGGTATACCTAAGCCTGAGAAGCTATACGTGATAGGGATAGAAGTAGTAGACGTTTACACAATCTCAGAAGAAATCTCAAAAGAATTAGAAGAAAGACTAGAAGAGATATCGAGTAAAGTCTACGAAATGATAAAGAATAAAGTGAATAAATAAGTTGAGTATATCGTATGGTAATCTAGGTTAGTTAGTTTTCTTAGTTGTATTAGTTATCCGCTCTATGAAACTATCGGTGGACCATTCCTTTATCAAGATTACTTCTATCCAATATAGTAAACCGAGTAAGTATTCTAGGAATAGTTAGTATAAAGCCCCAAAGCGTGAAGACTGTCGCCGTCATTAATCCTCCAACTATAGTTATCTCATGAAGCATTACTGGGATATCTACTAGGTTAGCCATAGCTGTTAAGAAGGGTGGCCATGGAACTACTTCACCATGCCAGACATGTTCTACTGCTAGTAGAGCTACCCCACCCCATAAGAGTGTATTTAGAATACCTAATTTTAGTTTCTCAATTTTTCTAGTAAATGTTTTCTGGATTACCGTTGTTATTACTGCTATAATCATAGGTGTTATGAAGCATGCCATTTTTAATCCCCCTTCTTGGTAACACCAAAAGGTTAAATAATTGTTACTAATAAACCTTTCTGAGAAAAAATGTGGCTATTAATACTGCTTTTCTCAGCAACTATATCCACAGCATTGTGGTATTCTAAAGCTGAAGATGATATATACATGTTAAAATTCTTAAGCTTAATCTTCTGGGGAGCATCAGTAATGGTCTTCATAGACCATCTAATTAGCTATATTACCGAGGGAGGAAAATTCATAGAAGTAACGATCGAGTCAACCATACTAGGATTCGTTCTAGTAATCACAGCATTAATAATCTGGGAGATAGCATTACTGGTAAAAGACCCGAAACAAGTAATTCGCAAGAAAATACAATGAGAACACAGTACCCAGACATACTCAACATTGTAAGCATGTATTTAACCTATAGTAACTAGAGAATGAAGGAGAAACCCTAGAAATTCCGCAATCCAATCTCCCAATTTTATTTTTGTAATCTCGATCTTACAACTTACTCATTTTAAGACAACCTTGCGTATTTGCTGAAAAATGAATTAACAAATAACTATAGAGTAAACTGAATCTTCACAAGCTCCTACGACTCTTATGCTTTATCTATTATCCCGTACCTTCTTACGTCTTCTTTATCCGTATTGCTTATATCGTACTTTAAGCGAGTCAGCTTCGGATGTAGAAATGAAGTATTCTAAGAAGACTATTAAGACAGGAGTCTCGTTCCCATCTGAACTCTTAAGAAACTTTGATAAAGTCTTGAAAGAGATAGGTATACCTTCAAGGTCTCAGGGTCTCCAGGAAGCTATAAGAGCTTTCATAACAATAAACACCTGGAGGATTGGTGGAGAAGAAAGTGTTGCTGGAGCTATACTAGTACATTTCTCCCACGATATTAAAGGTCTCGAAGAAGAATTAACAGATATTCAACACGAATTCACAGACATTATACCATCAGCTCTCCACCTACACTTAACAAAAGAAGACTGTTTACTAATAATTGTTGTAAAAGGAGTAGCATCTAGGATTAGAGAGTTGACAGAAAAAATTAGAAGTTTAAGAAGGATTAAGCAGCTAACGCCGATTCTCACACCAATCTATTAGAGATTGTAAGCAGCCACTTTAGCTAGACTTGATAAACTTCTCCAGGCTTCAACACTACTACTTTAACTCCTTTAACCTTAATTTTCCTCAATTCACTTTTAAATTCTTCTGGATCCTGCTTTATTACATCAAAAGTATTGTAATGCATTGGGATAACAATCTTAGGTTTTACCAGGGCTACTGCTAATGCTGCTTCTCTTGGTCCCATAGTGTAGAATCCACCGATTGGTAGTAGAGCTATTGAAGGCTTGTATAATTGTCGGATAATCCTCATATCATGAAAAACTGTTGTATCTCCTGCATGATATATGCTGGTCTTACCATCCGATAACACTGCTCCACATGGATTAGAAGACATAGAATGGAATGCTGGAGTCAAGGTTATAGATAGCCCATCTATCTTAACGGTTCCACCTATATTCATTCCAATGCAATTTTGTACTCCTTCGCTTGAAGCTTTATTGGCTGTTTCATATACCGATACTACTGTAGAGTTATGCTTTTTCGCTATCTCAATAGAATCTCCAAAATGGTCTCCATGGTCATGTGTAATAACAATGATATCTATATGTTGAAGGTCCTCAGGCTTCAATGGGGACAGCGGATTCTCTTTCAAGAATGGATCAATTAAAACTCTTTTATCAGCTATCTCTATCTCGAAAGCTGCATGACCCAACCATTTAACAGAAACCATACATAAAAATCTATTAAAGAAATTATTAATACTTTCTTTAGAGTAAATGAAATTTATCTTAAAATAAGAGGATGCAGAATGGAGAGTGAGAGATTTATCTTACTTTTATCCTCTCTAGAATAGGGAGGGCTGAGATGGCGTTAACAGATATTACAGATTATGCAAGTAGAAGAATTACTAGAGTAGGTGCTCACAGCCATATTAAGGGTCTTGGGTTAGATGGTTTAAGAGCTAAGCCTATAGCTGATGGCCTTGTAGGACAGATTGAAGCACGTGAAGCTGCTGGAATAGTCGTTAAGATGATCAAGGAAGGGAAGATGGCTGGTAGAGCAGTATTATTTGCTGGCCCTCCAGGAACAGGTAAGACAGCTATTGCTTATGGAATTGCTAAAGAGCTTGGTAAAGATGTACCTTTTGTTGCTTTGAGCGGTTCAGAGATTTATTCTTCAGAATTGAAGAAGACTGAGGTTCTTACTCAAGCTATGAGGAAAGCTATCGGTGTTAGATTGAGAGAGCAGAGACACGTATACGAAGGTGAGGTAGTCCAGCTGGACATAAAGACCCGGAAGCATCCCTATAACCCATATCAAGAAATTCCAGACCATGTTGTTCTCGGTTTAGCAACTAAGGATGATAGGAGAGTGTTTAAAGCAGGTCAGAGCATCGCTATCCACCTTATCCAGCAGGGAGTAACACTCGGTGACATAATAATGATAGATGCAGAAACAGGGAAAGTAACAAAGCTCGGTAGGTCTGAGGAAGCAGCTGAGAAATATGAGATAACTACATGGGAGGAGAAGCCTATACCTAGACCAACTGGACCCGTAGAGAAGAATAAAGAGTTTGTCTATGTCTTGACACTTCACGACCTTGACCAGATATCTGCACAACATCGAAGTGGAGGATTATTCAGTCTACTGTTCGGTGGTACGCCATCAAAGGAGATAGATTCAGAGATAAGGAAAGATGTTGATGAAATGGTTAAGAAGAGGCTTGAAGAAGGTACTGCAGAGATAATTCCAGGAGTACTCTTTATAGATGAAGTTCACCTACTCGATATAGAAGCATTCTCATTCTTGAATGCAGCTATGGAGAGCGAGCTTGCACCGATACTCATATTTGCAAGTAATCGTGGAGTAACAAAAGTTAGAGGCACAGATATAGAATCACCGCATGGGATCCCCCTAGACCTTCTAGATAGACTACTAATAATCAGTACTAGACCATATACTAGGGATGAGATTAAGAAGATTCTAGAGATAAGAGCAGCTGAAGAGAAAGTAAAGATATCGAGTGAAGCTTTAGAAGCTTTAACAGATATTGGTGTTGAATCCACACTTAGATATGCTGTCCAACTTCTTAGGCCAAGCATGGAGATAGCGAAGGGAAATGGAAAAGAAGAAATAACAGTTCAAGACGTTATTGAAGCTAAGAAGCTATTCTCTGATATAAAGAGGAGCGTAGAAGAACTTAAAAGATTTGAGGAGTTAATGTTGAAGTAGAATGGGTAAGCTTATCTGTGGAATAGATGAAGCTGGAAGAGGCTCCGTAATAGGACCAATGGTTATAGCTGGAATTCTAATAAATGAAGAAAAAATAAACGAATTGACCAACTTAAAGGTTAGAGATTCTAAAGAAGTCAAACCAGAGGAAAGAGAAAAACTCTACGATGAGATTTTGAAGATAGCTAAGACGTGGAAGATAATAATACTAACTGCTAAGGAAGTAGATTCAGAAACTAGAAGAAATAAGATGATGGGAATAAACCATCTAGAAGCAAGGAAATTCATCGAGATAATAAATGAGCTTAAACCAGACATAGCTTACATCGATTTACCATCTAGAAACCCTGAAAAATTCAGGTCGATAATATATCAAATGCTGAAGCATGAATGTCAACTCATCTTAGAGCACAAAGCAGATAAAAAATATCCAGCTACGTCTGCAGCATCTATAATAGCCAAGGTTACTAGAGATAGAGAGATAAAGAAGCTTAAAGAAAAATTTGGAGATTTCGGGTCAGGATACCCCCACGACCCTAAAACAAGAAGGTTCATTAGAGAAATACTTAAGTCGAGTAGTGAAGCACAAGAATACATTAGATTGAGCTGGCAAACAATAAAAAGAGTTATGCAGACGAGGCTAGAAGAGCATGGGGACTAGTTTGAGGATACTCTATGCTTTAACGGGGCCACCTGGATGTGGTAAGACTACAGCCATTCTAAAAATTAACAATATACTGAAATCATCGAATGTAAAGATTGATGGAATGTATACTGAAGAGATCAGGATTTCAGGGAGACGTGTAGGGTTTAGAGTAACTAGGATTGCTACTGGAGAGAGCGGGGTCATGGCCCACGTAGATTTCAAGAGTTCTTATAGAATCGGTAAATACTTTATTGATATCAAGACTCTAGAAACAATTGGTGTTGCAGGGATACTGAATGGGCTAGACTCTGCAGAAGTAGTAATCATTGATGAGGTTGGACCGATGGAACTCTACAGCAATAGCTTCATTAATGCTGTCAGGAGGCTCTTATCACGTGATATTCCCGCTATATTAACAGTCCACTATAGAGCATCCCACCCCATAGTCTATGATGTTAAGAAGACTGCAGGTGATAGATTAATAACTTTAAATGAGAGTAATAGAGATAGAATCCCCTACGATGTATCAAGAGAGATTCTAGAAACCCTAGGGAAATCAGCTTCTTAAAGAATAGCTTTAATCTAGCATTCTTAAAATCAAATCCATCCATCTATCTTGAAGAATCTTCTACGATACCGTATCATTATTATGATTTCTTGATGGTTGGTAATGGAGTATTCCAAGAATCCTTTCTTTAACGATACACCATATAACAGGTTCTCTCTAATTACCATATAGACTAAAACTGAGAATACTCAAGATATTCAGGGTCATTTAAATTCAATGAGGAAACATATTGTTGAGATCTTCTATAGAGCTAGTAAACCAATGTATTCTAATTCTCCTGTAATTGGGTTTACTCTATAACCCATACTCTCTAGAGCTACTACTCCTAGGACTGCTGAATCTCCTTCTTCACCCATTACGACTTCAACAATCGCTTCAGCTTCTCTGTATCTTACTCTAGCAAATGATACATCACGGTCAATTAATTCACCACTTATAGTCTTGAACTTCTTTCTCCCAATAGGTTCTAGACCTATTTTTTCTAGTATCTTCTTAGGTATCCAAGGTAGTGTAGCTCCAGTATCAACTAGTAATTCAACTTCTTCTCTTAAAAGCTTGATCGGGTTTTCTATAATTATCTTCACGTATGTTAAGCCCATGGTCTTAAAATCCTCTACTCGATAGATTATAATCCCAACTTAATAACAGTTACTACTATTGTTATCCGATTTCGGTATGGTTTTCTGCTAAAGTCTTTGATGGAAAATTATATAGGAGATAAGGTGAGCTCCATGAGATGCTGATACTCCTCTATCGATTAATGGATTCGCTTCTACAACATCTAGCCCTATGATTTTCTCTATAGGTATCTTGTTAAGAAACTTGTTTATCTGTATGTATGTTAAACCTCTAGGGGATGGATTGGATACTCCGATAATACCTTGCTGTTCCAGTACGTCTAAGTCTATGCTGACATAGATTTTCCCAGAATCTTTCAAGAAGTTATTAAATCTGTCTACTGCTTCATCAATATTCTTTTCTATACTCTCAGTTGAGATAAGTAGGTCAACATTCTTCTCAGCATATTCTAATTCTTCTCTTGAGAAGTCTCTACACCCTACTACTGCTACCTTGCCTGTCTTCTTCTCTAAGAATCTTCTAAGCCATGTTGCATGGTTTATTCTTGTATCCATAAACTCACTACGTAAATCTAAATGTGCATCAAAAATTATTACTGTTGGTTCAACATGCTTGGCTAGAGCTTTTAATGAAGCTAGTGTCAAGGTATGCTCCCCACCCAATATAATGGGCTTCTTCTCATCTCCGATTATCTTCTCTACGACTCTGTACACTCTCTTCAACATCCATCTAACATTAACAGTAGGTACTAAGTCTCCAAGGTCAGCGATCCTAAGACATACTTCATCCATATCTGGATAATCTATATTCTCTGAGAATATTCGGATAGCAAGTGGACCAAATCTACACCCTGGGATAAAAGTAGTAGTAGAATCAAATGGGACTCCAAATACTATGTATTCTGCATTTTCATAATCTTCTCCAACGCTGAACAAGCTTAACCTACTCTTAAGATACAATCTTAGAATATCATTCTGCATGGTTTTTCTACATTGAATGTAAGAATGAGCCTATAAAGATTATGCCTAGAGAATGTTTATCAGATATTCTAGATCTGACTCAGTATGATGTACCGTAGACTCGTAGCTACACTCTTACTAGCGTTTGTTTCACGTATTGTTCTTTCACCCTTTTTCGGTCATCCTTGGGACATGTACATCTGGTTTAAGTCTGGAGAACTCGCCTTATCTAATATAAACATATATCTACTGGAGAACCCTGTTGATTATCCTTGGGGTTTCTATGCTTATCCACCTACATGGTTATACTGGCTAGCAATCGTAGCTATGATTGGAAGAGTAATCGAGAATCTATACTTTACCGTCTTCATGATAAAACTCCCAATAATCGTATCAGACATATTAGTAGGGCTTGTAATTTTCAGGATTGCTAAGAAGCTTGGATATGGTGAGAAGAAAGCATTTATTATCTCATGTATCTGGTTGTTTAATCCAATTACATTTTTTATTTCATCGATTTGGGGGATGTTTGATTCCATAGCAGTACTCTTCATGCTTGCAGCTCTCTCATCAATACTGGATAGGAAGTATACCCGAGCAGGCGTTCTAACAGGTATAGGCATCTCCATAAAACTTTTACCTGCTCTACTTATCCCACCTTCAATAATATACCTCATTAAGTCTAAGCAGGAAAGAAAGTGGAATGTCTTGGCGAACCTCTTAATTATTCCATCAGCAGTCTTCGTACTATTCTCTCTACCATTCTTAAACACCCCAGTCCAATACTTAACACATATACTACAGCATGCAGAGAGTGTCGGAACATTTACCTACTGGACAGCTTTATCTACAGTAATCAATACATCCATTTTCTGGTTTGTGCCTATACTAGTATACAGCATCGTTTTAGCTTCATCTTTTAGAAAGCTTAAAAATGGAGTGCATGAATATATTAGGACTCTGGGAGCAACAGTCTTAACATTCATAGCTATGTCGCCTAAGGTCAATATACAGCATACATTAACATTTATCCCCTTAGTCCTATTGTATTACAGGTTCCTAGACCATAAAGATGTAATTTACAGGTTTACATATCTAGTAGCTGCTGGAGCCGTCTGGCTAGCTTCCTCTCTAACAATATTATCAAATTATAGCTTAGAGTATATTGGTAGGATCTATACTCCAGATACATATGATTTCGGAGTAGGAGCCATAGCTCTTATCGTTAGCTCTGTATTAGGTGGAGTATTCATGGTTAGATTAATGCTTGAGATGCTGGGACTAAGAAATATAGAATATAGAATCATTAATAAGAGATGGGGAATAATAGGTATATTGGTATCCTTCCTACTCATGTTTTCAGTATCTGCAACCCCTTCTGGAGTATCTCTACCTGAAGCTGAGATTAGAATAGGTATCCCGGAAAGTGTTGATTCAGCTTTCACCCCTAGAAGCAGTATAAGCATCGACTCTTATCTTAAACACTACGATGTAAACTACGTTGTTTTAGCATGGTCCCCGGACTTCGTAAACACCTATGAGAAGCTTAACTATAGTAAAGATATAACAGAATATGCTAGATTCCGAGCAGGCTCAAATAAATGGACGATGGGTGATGTTATATGGTTAATTAATGAGCTACATTTTAGGAGGGTGAAAGTACTATTAGGAGTCTATCTTAAAATTGAAGAGATTAAACCTCATTATGGTGTACAAGGATACTCTGTAGAGTGGGTTAAACGACACCCAGAAGTAATCAGTGAAGCAGACATCCTACTATTCAATAATACTATAAAGATTGATAATTCCAGCGTCCGTCCTTATTCAAGGTATTTTGCTGAAAAGATTGGAAAAATAATTAAAGATATGGGGTACGATGGAGTCTACTTAATGGGTTGGAGTAATTGGAAGAAGAATACTCATGGTTTATCTCACATTATTCCTCTTATCAATGAATTAAAGAAGAGGGGGGAAACAGTATTCATTGAGGGTCCAGAATCAACATACTGTATAGAGGAGACTGTAAATCTCGTAGAATTATCTGATTATGTTATCTTAAAGACTGCTCCATGGGTATATACAGTATACTATGCTAGAACTGATAATGTAACTTTGACAGATTACAAAAATTATATTAGCGAGTTATTTTCAAGACTTGATGAAGATAGCAAGAAGAAAGTCTTGTTCAGCTTATATCTACTAGATTTCGTAGATGGATGGACTACTCCTGCAACTCAACTCTATATAGAAGCTAGAGAATTTCACAATATGGGATTAACGACAGGATATGCATTATATTACACAAGTAGATATGTCCCCTACAGAATCTCAATTGAGCGGTAACCTTACCCAGACTATAAGATCTAGAATATTGTAGTGGATAGGTTATTCTTCGGGAATCCGTCTCCATACTGCGATTTGAGGATAAAGTTTTCCATCTCTTGAGACCCTAGCAGATCCAAGATAGATCTTGTCTATCTTACCTACAATATATCGACTGTCAGTATTGATGGATAGATGGATAGGTGCTCCACGCATCCATTCTCTACATTCTTCTTCACTCAATTCTACTACATTCTTAGTTATTTGATTGTTTAATAGCTGGCTCCCCTCGATAGATAAGAAGACATCATTCTTATTCCTTCTATATTTTGCTACATACAATCCTATCTGTAAAACTTTTCTAAGTTTTCTAGCAACTTCAATTGTTTCAAGAGTTGTTGCTCTTATCTTGCTATCGCCTCCCATTACTAAGATGAATTCTTCAAAGGCCTCCTTAACCCCATGCTGCTGATATAATAACTCCTGTAATATTTTCTTCTCAGAATCGTTTAGAATCTTCATATCTTTAACCACCTTTCCTAATCTTTACGATGTAGAAACCTTCTGCATTATTATGATATGGATATATTCTCAAACTCTTAGATAATTCATCACTCAGCTTCATATTATTCCACTCCGTTAATCCTTCTTCATACCTTAATCCATTCAGCTTAATTTCTTCAATATACGCATTACTTCTAGACCTAAGTAATTTGTGGACTACGAGCTCATTTTCTTCAACTGTTAATGTGCAGGTCGAATATACTAGGGTTCCACCTAGTTTTAAACAATCGAATGCAGCTCTAAGAAGCTGGAATTGTAGTCTAGATAGCCTAATAACATTATGGATAGACCAGTTTTTTACTACACTCCAATCTTTACTCACTATCCCTAAAGAGCTACAAGGTGCATCCACGAGGACTCTATCAAAGAATTCTCTAGCTATCTTTGGAAAGACTCTCCCATCCAATGTAGTTACTACAACATTGTATACTCCAAGCCTCTGAAGGTTTGATGATAATGCTTTACACCTATCTATCACTGGGTCATTCGCTATGAGTACCCCTCTACCTTGAAGGATCTGGGAGATCTGGGTACTCTTACTTCCAGGTGCAGCACACATATCAAGTATTATCTCACCTGGCCTTGGATCTAGGGCTTCTACAGAGGCCATGGATACTGGACCTTGGAGATAGATTAATCCAAGCATATGCTCTATGGTAGTGCTAAGCTCGAATTCCTCCTCCAAGATGTAGCCATACCTAGCCCATGGAATCTTCCTGAAGAGAATATTCTTCTTTCTCAACCTCTCCAATATGTATTCTTCTGGAAGCTTCAAAGTATTCACTCTGAAACCCTCGGGAAGAGGCCTACTCCAAGAATCAATTAAAAGATCATACTCTAGACTAGGTATCCTCGCTAAGTAATCTCTCAGTTCATCTTTCATAAATGATTCAATCATTCCCTACATAGATTCAATAAGAAATGAGAATATAACTCTAAGATGCTTCTTCCCAGCTGAGATTAAGATACTCTTTCAAGAACTCAAACTTAATGTGCTCTCCCTACAGCATATTCATACATGTCTCATCCTAACCATCCTATACAAAGAACTTTCAGATACTCTATATCCAACTTAGACAGCACACTTCATATATTGGCATATTTCAGAAAGAGGTCAACCCCTCTGAGACATCTATATTCTTATTTCCTCCCTGAAAACTGAGAAGATACATTTATAGACAACTATTACCTTATCTTAACCATGGGTTCTCATTGGGTATTCATTGTTAAGGACCATAAGTTAATGGGTAGGACTATACCTGCCATGGAGGTTTTGAAGGACCGTGTTAAGAATAAGTTCTGGTCTCTAAGTTCAAAGGCAAGAAATGTTAAGAAAATTAAGCCTGGAGATTACGTACTCTTCTATATAACTGGGAAAGATGAGAGAGGATTTGGAGGATATGGTGTTATAGCTACGGAACCTCACCCAGTAACCCCTGAGCAGAGGTTTCATATAGTTGGTATGCCTTCAGAAGCTTTTGATTACGCAGTTGATTTCTCAGAAGCAGTAGTATGGGATAAACCTATAGCTTTAGAAGAATTAGGAGATAAGCTGTCTATACTGAAGGGTAGGCGCTCCCTGAAAATACCATTTCGTGGAAGCATAATTAAGATAACTGAAGAAGATTTTCAAACAGTAATACAATACGAGAAACCTCCATGATCATCTACGCCTAGATGATTCAATCATTTTTAGATGAATAGTGTTCGGCTTTATTCTTCTAGATAATGGGGGGCAGATGCTTTATCTCAAGAAGGGATGGTGGCATCTTCCTCTTATGCTCAGTTTCATAATACCTTCTACAAACCCATACAGCTATATCAATAGGTAGCTCAGCCCTCTTAGCTGCTTCTTCAATCCCTAATCCTTCATCAAATATATTAAATAATAATATGTCTAGCTTACTATAATCTACTGGTAGTTCATTTAATGCAACATGTCCAGGGAAGAGCCTAGGAGCTGAAGGTTTAGTATATATTCGTCTCGGTAAATCTAGGTATGCAGCCAGCTGACGTAGCTGCGTTTTGTATAGATGTGCGATAGGTAGGAAATCAACTCCTCCATCTCCATACTTTGTATAGTATCCTATCAAGATCTCACTCTTATCTCCTGTTCCAGCGACAAGCCCACCTATAAGATTTGCATAAAAATAAAGGAGGCACATCCTAATCCTTGCTCTTAGATTACCAAAAGCCATCCTATACTTTTCATCTTCTGGGTTCAGTTTTAGTGACTCTGCATAACTATCAAGTATCCGGTCTATAGAGATGACCTTGTAGTTTATGCCTAAATGGTTGGCCAGCCATATAGCATCTTCAATATCTTCTTGAGGTGTAAAGTATGTAGGCATAATTAATCCTTGAACCCTCTCTGAACCTAGAGCTTTAACTAGTAAAGCAGATGTAACACTACTATCGAGACCGCCGCTCAGCCCAACTACTACATCCTTCTCCCCTACAATCTTCTGAATAAACTCAACTATCTCCTTAACAACTTTTTGAAAATCAAGTTTCAAAAAATCCATCAAGTAAGATTACGCCTACAGCTTCAATTAAAGCAGCCAATATTAATATTTTATTTAAAGTTTAATACAGTATGTAACGGGGCCCGTAGCCTAGAATGGATATGGCGCCGGCCTTCGGAAGTATTGGAGAAAGCCGGAGGTCGAGGGTTCAAGTCCCTCCGGGCCCGATTATGAATTACCGTGTGTCAACATTCTTAGATAAATCTACATCTCATAAGTGATAGTGTTTTACATCATCATGTATTCAAGGGATTTTCCTAGTAATCTTTAGTACCGGTTCTCTATTAAGTATTGTCTCTAGGATTTTACAGGATTATTCGTAGTATTATTTTTATTGTTTTCGAGATACAACATTTATCTATTGACTATTCCATAGGTAAATCCTGGTCATGGTTACTGCTAGGAGTACTGGAAGAGAATTATTTCAAATTAACAATGGTGTTAGCCATATAGTAGTTGATTTACTTAAAGTTCTTAAAGATAGGTATAATTATAAGAAGCTTTCAAACTTAACGGGTATCCCTATCTCTACATTAACAAGATACTTAACCGGGAAAACTATCCCAAAAGGTAGTAAAGCTAGGCGGCTTCTCAAAAATCTCGTCTTGAATCTGAATCTTTCATCTCTTATATCCCAGTTAATTAGAGATGGTGATTCAATCGATCTATTCAAGGTAATGTTTAATCCAAATATGATTAAGATTATAGGAGCACATGTTATAAACGAGTATGTAGGAATGAAGATTACTTCTTTCATGGCTTTAGACTTATTAAGTATTCCATTAACAGCTTATCTATCCACTGTTACATCACGCCACTTCTATATAGTTGCTAGAGAACCATTACCCGTAGATAACCAAGAACTCTTCACTATATTCTTAAATGATTCTAGGAGCATCTGGCCAACATGCTACTGGGTTTATTTCAATCAAGCTAGGAAGAAAGAAAGTATATTGATGGTCTCTGCAAAAACCCCAGAGTATGAATTCTTCAATAAGCTTATCGAAGTACTTGAGAAGAAGAATGTTGAGATAGCTGGTTTATTCTCACTGATAGGAAGTGAGGAGGAATTCTCAATGCTAAGCTTAAAACCTGGATGTAAGAGATACTGTATCTTATCATGATAGAAGATTAACCATACTCTCTCCAAGTGTGGTTACACTTAGTACATCTAAAGAATAATGTCATGGGCTCATCTGCAGCCCTCGTCTGTATAGACCACCAATAGGCTTCTCTATTCCCGCATCGGGGGCATACGACATCACTAGTTGTTGGAAGGACTTTTTCTTCCTCACTCTCTATCATGACTAAATTAGGTCTAGAACGCTTCTTTACAAGATTTGTTACTATGACTTCTTCTGCTCTCTTCTCGTATCCACACTTTGGACATACCAGTGTAGAATTACTCGACTTCTTCTTCAAAACCATGACTTTCCCACACTTAGGGCAGAACTCCATGGACTCCTCCACTAAACTATAGCTGTATCTACTTGTTAATTAATCTTCAGCAAGATTAACGATAGATCTCATGGATAAATTTGTTTTCTCTATTCTCTGCTCGTAATACTAGAATACTAGACAGGTATCTTAGAACCGTTTTGTAATCGTCTTGATAATTATTTTATGTTCTTAGATTTAGTATCTGGAGTAACGTTCTAAAGAATGTATATGATATGTCTCCCAGGAAGATATAGTATAGGAAGCCAGCTGTGATGAATATTATGAGGGGTATGCCTGGTGTAGCCCATACATCGTCTCTATCTATCTCTGAAAGCTCTAGGGAGAATAATCCAAACTTGAATCTCCTAGTATGGTCTGCCTCTTCCATTAAGAACCAGAATCTCCTATTCCTAGCATTCTTTAATCTTACACCAAACATTAATGCGAGGAGCTTCCTTATAGTAGATTCATGGTGGAATCCTTCAAATATATCTCTCTTCTTGATTAATTGTGTTAAGTTGTATATGAGGATAGTGAGGGGGAGTATGAGGGAGAATATTAAACCGTTCGTTAAGGTTGCTAAGCCTGTGAATGGGTGGAGGCTTCTATCTGTCTGGTGTAATGGTAGTCCTAGAGACACTATAAGGATAGCTTTAGCATCAGCTCCACCATACAATCCTAGGAAATAGAACCCGAATGCTAAGCTACTTGAAAACCCAATAGAGAGTATAGATAGGAGTAGCTTATCCATAGACCATCTATGGGCTAGATCAAATACTGTTAGAATAGTAGCTAGTACGCCTGAGATTATCCAAGCTTTATCATCTACTTCACGGTACTTCCAGTCGAGGTACGATGTATAGAGTAGGGTTGCGGAGACCAAGCCTATCCTAGTAATTAGGAGGGATTCTTGAAGCATATTTATTCAACCACTACATCAAAGGTTTTCATTACTTTAGGGATAAACTCTATAACGTCTGTCGCAGTTATATGTAATCCATAGATTGATGTAGCTTCTTCACCTGCTCTCCCATTAATCCATGCGCCGGCAGCCGCTGCCTCAAAGGGTTCTGCACCCTTAGCTAATAGAGCAGCTACAACTCCTGTTAGTACATCTCCTGTTCCCCCGGTTGTCATAGCGGGAGTACCAGTCTTGTTTATAGCTGTCTTCTCACCATCAGAGATTATATCTATCATTCCTTTTAGAAGTATAGTTACTTTAGATTCTGAAGCTTTCTCTCTAACTTTATCTATTCTCTCACTTAGTTCTCCACTTAATTCTTCTCCGAAGACTCTCTTAAATTCTCCTGCATGAGGGGTCATAACTACTTTTCTTCCAAGGATTCTTGGAAGTACTCCAGGGTATAGTGCAGTAGCATCTAGGACAAGCTTCTTATTTAGAGCTAAAGCTTCCCCTATAACGAATTCTATTCCTTTCTCACTTCCTTCAGCGAGACCAGGCCCAATCACGACTGAATCTACTGATGGTAGAATCTTTAATATTCTTCTTGATGCACCTCTAGTAAGCTTTATGTCTGTTAGAGGTATTACTATAACGTTGGGTGAGAGAGCTCTAATAGATAATGCAGTCTTCTCGGGTGCAGCTATATAGGCTAGGTCTACACCTGCTCTTAGAGCAGCCATAGCTGATAGGAATGGTGCTCCATGATACATCCAGCTACCTCCTACCACAAGTACCACGCCATTCTGACCTTTATGAGATGATGCTTTCCTCGGTTTTACAGCTTTCCTAACAATCTCCTCGTTAACTTCTATAAAATGCATCATGAATGAATTATTGTGCCTCAATATATAAGTAAAGCCTTGGTCTAGAAGCATCCATCCAACTGTATACTTGATGATAGTATATTTTAGAGAATAACAAAAATAAAATGGTGTGGAGGGTTTTACTTCTTCTTGCTTGGTGCTGGTGGTGCTAGGATTATCTCTATGGTGCTGACGTTTCTTGGTCTCCCATCGTTTCCAACTCTTCCTTCCTCGGTTCCAATCTTAACGTTTTCTACTTGTGCATCGTGGATGAATCTTCTTCTAACGACTTCAACTACGTCTACAGCTTTACTTATTGCTCTTCCACGTGCTTTTAGTACTACTTTTCTTCCTTCGGTTAATGGTAGAGTCGTTGCAAGAACGTAGTTCATCGTTGGCTTCCTACCAACCAAGATTATGGCTTCACCGGATGGTCCTACGCTCATCTAAATCCCCTCAATTATACGGAGATTCAAAGGTTAAGGTTCCTAAAAACTTTTACATTAAAGATATTGGCTTATATTGGGTGGAGGGGTTAAAGGATAATAGGTATCTTTATTACCTATTATGGGGGTCTCATATTTTCTATTGATATTTTAATTTTTCATAGAGTATGGCTTACCTTCTAGTAGTATTTTCTCTGGTATTCTTGTTCTCCATTTTGCTAGGAACTGGGTGTCTTCGTTCTTGTTTCTAAGTTCATCTGGTAGCATTCTAGGTATTTCTTCTTCTATTGGATACCATCTTCCACAGTTGCTGCATATTATTATTCCATCTCTTATCTCGATGCTGTAGCATTTTAAGCATTCTGTAGATACATTGCTTGAGAGTTCTATGTTATGGTAGGCACAGTATAGCTCGCATCTATTAATCTTCTGGGGAGGCTGGATCTCCGACTCCCTGAATACTTTTAGCTCAAGCGGGAACTTCTTACATATTGGGCATGCGAGGAGGTCCATCAGCCTGTACTTCATGTCTCTTCTTCGATTGTTGTCATGTTCTAAATCTTTAATTAAGTTTTCTAATGTTATGGTTTTTATTCTTGATGATTTTAGTTTATGGTTGAGTTGGAGGCTGCGAGGGTAAGTAATTTTTTGAATTATGTTCCTGTATTGCTTACTGTGTGCTTGACATGGTTTTTCTCATATATTGTTCTTTCTCTTAATGTTAAGCTTGATAGACCATTCATCACACCTCTTGAAGAGCCTGAGCCTACCGCGCCTCCTTCTGAAGCTTTGGTAAACCCTGCACCATACCTTAACACCTTAATAGTAATACTTGTTATAACTGTTGCTGGAGTAGTCTTACTCTATATGGCTAGGAGGATGCCTAGAGTATTCAAGAGCTTGATAACTTCTTTGATATGGATTGTATCCTTCGGTATATCAATGCTATACCTATTCCTAGGGATGATACTAATCAATACATATATATCTGAAACATTATTCATATACTCAGCTATCCTCGCATCAGTAATCACATACTTTACAGTGAAAGGTGGAGAGCTTAAATCATCTATTTCTTCATCATATATTGCATCGGGTGCAGGAAGCATACTAGGTGTAAGCATACCATACTGGACATTCCTAATACTCATTATAGGTATCTCGATATACGATATAATCGCTGTCTTTAAGGGGCATCTATCATCTATAAGCAAGTCTGATGCACCACTACTAAGAGGGTTAGTAGTAGAGATAGGTGATGTAGCACTAGGGCTTGGAGACCTCTTCTTCTACTCTCTCACAATCTCAGCAATACTATTCAATTATAGTATAACTCCAGCAATAACAGCATCAACTTCAATCATAATAGGGTATATGATAATCATCTATACGTTAAACAAGAGAAAACAACTACCAGGACTACCAATACCACTACTCCTAGCATTAGCAACAGCACTAATAATCTACTACATGCTTTAAAGATGCTTGCATACTCATATAAAATTAGGTTTTGAAGAGATTCACCATAGGATAATAGCCTGAACTCTATACTAGCATCTGTGTTTACATAAACTTTATTTATAAGTCTTCTTTTATATCTTTTGATGAACGTGAAAAACATGTTCTTCTTCGCGGGAGTAATATTAGCATTGATGCTGCTTCTATCGCCATTAGCTGTATATGCAGAGTATACCCCGCCACATACAAAGCCTGGTCCAGCAGCGGAAACTTTAATCTATAAATCTGTTGCTGTTGATGTTGCTCCAGCAGCTCTAGAAGCAGGAGAAATTGATGCATATCTTTTTGGTTTACGTTCTGCTGTTGCTGCAGAATTAATAGGGAAGCCTGGAATAAAATTGATGAGCGCCCCATCTGGATTATATAGTATTATATTAAATCCCGCTCCAGCTCCTACTGGACAGCTGAACCCACTATCGATTCCCGAAGTAAGAATTGCACTCCAATATATTGTGAACAGAGACTATATAACTAAAGAGATATTCAGGGGATTTGCTGCTCCAATGGTTACATTCCTAAGCGCATACGACCCAGACTACATAACTATATTCGATATAGTTAAGAAGTATGACTTTAGATATGATCCAGAGTATGCAAAGAAGCTGGTTACAGAAGCGATGACAAAAGCTGGTGCAGTAATGAGGGAAGGTAAATGGTTTTATGGAGACCAACCGGTCAAGCTAAAATTTATAATTAGGATTGAAGATGAGAGAAGACAGATAGGAGACTCGATAGCTACAGACTTAGAGAGGTTAGGTTTTGAAGTTGAAAGACTCTATCATCCATTTGGGGTAGCAATACAAAAAGTATACCTAACAGATCCCAAAGACTTTGAGTGGCATCTATATACAGAAGGTTGGGGTAAGGGTGCACCCGAAAAATATGACTCTTCTACGATAAATCAAATGTGCGCGCCATGGTTTGGGTACATGCCTGGGTGGCAGGACCCTGCATACTGGAACTACGTTAACGATGAGATAGATGATCTAGGAAAGAAGATATCTTTAAGTGAGTTCCAAGATCTTGAAACAAGAAATAAATTGTATAGAAAAGCAACCGAGCTATGTATCCATGATTCTATAAGACTTTGGGTTGCTACGCGTCTTGATGCTTACATGCTCAATCCAAACATTAAAGGCGTAACAAATGATGTTGGAACAGGTCTTAGGGGAACGTGGAATATGAGAGAAGCATGGATTCCAGGTAAAGATACATTAGTATTTGGACACTTATGGGTCTGGACTGAGACAACAACATGGAACTGGATTGGAGGATTCCAGGACGTTTATAGTGTGGATGTGAGAAAAGCAACTTATGACTCACCAGTCTATAGACATCCATTTACAGGTCTACCTATGCCATTCAGAGCAAGTTATAAAGTTGAAACAGCTGGACCATTCGGTAAACTAACAGTACCCGAGGGAACATATACTTGGGATGCTAAGGAGGATAAATGGGTATCTGTAGCAGGTAAAGAAGCCACAAGCAAGATCACGTGGGATCTAAGTAAATACTTTAACTCGAAATGGCATCATGGTCAGCCGATAACTATTGCTGATGTACTCTTCTTCTTAGCATCACAGATAGAGAATACTTATGATGAAGATAAAGCAGCAATGGAGAGCGCCATAGCTGAGACTGTAAAAGTAACACTTGATAAATTTGTTGGAATAAGGATAGTTGATGAAAAAACTGTAGAAACATATGTTAATTACTGGCACTTCGACCCCAACTACATTGCTGAATTCGGCTCCCCACTCGGCGTAGATTACGCAATGTATTACAGCGAGACACCTCCCTGGGAGCTGATGGCCGCTATGAATGAACTCGTATTTACTAAGAAGCAGGCAGCATATGGTCAGACGACAGCTGAGAAACTCGGCGTTCCATGGCTCTCAGTCGTTTTAAGAGATCATGCAGAAATGGTAAAGAACATACTGGAAGAATTCATACAGAAAGGGTATTTCCCCGAAAACTACTTTAAGCTCGGAGACAAGGTATACGCTACTAAAGACCAAGCATTAGCTAGGTATCGTGCAGCAGTCTCATGGTTTAACGAGCATGGACATATGCAGATTAGCAATGGACCATATTATCTAAACAAATTTGACTCAGCAGCTCAATATGCTGAATTAAAAGCTTTCAGAGACCCAACATACCCGTTCAAGCCGGGAGACTGGTACTATGGAGAACCAGAAATAGTTGAAGTCATAGATGTCAGAGTAAGTGATGTAACAGCTGGTGATGAAGTAGTCTTTACAGCGGAACTCTCAGGGCCTGGAACACTTGGAGCAAAATACCTCATAGTTAATCCAGCTACGGGGCAGGTCCTAGGATTCGGTGAAGCAGAAAAGATTTCTCCAACAACCTTCAAGGTTAAACTAACTAAAGGATTTACTTGGGAGATAGGTCCAGGAACGTATAACCTAGTCATAGGAGCATACAGCGACCAAGTAGCATTCGTATCAGAAGCTATTGAATCATTTAGCGTATTAAAACGTGAAGTAGCTCCTGCAACTGTAACAACAACTGTAACGAAATCCCTCGTAGAGACAACATCAATAGTATCAACGGTAACAACAACGCCACCAGAGGTTATTGGAATATTCGCAGTTATCCTTATAATTGCAGTTGCTTTAACAGCTATACTCTCTAGAAGAATGAGGAAACCAACTTAACCAGTCGAACATTAACATCAAGACTAGAAAAAGTTTTCCCTTATCTAAACTTCCTCTTTTTTGTTGAAAATTTATTAAAACGTAATATATTAGGCGATAATCGGGATGGGATTAACTAGAACACTCTCAATAAGAGCCTTAACACTAATTACTGTACTCATACTGGTTGTTTTCTTCATAGTAATAATACTTGGTGCAACAGGAACATCCGACAAGATCCTTCAAGCTATGGTTAATGAAGAAGTAATGATGCTGAGACAGTCTCTAGCGAAAACTATTAAAGACCCCCAGGAGCTTGAAAAAGTCATCGAGATAAGGAAACAGGGGTTGATGGAGTTTTATGGTCTGACTAAGCCATGGTATGTACGTTTGCCAGATATGGCTTGGAGAGTATTAACTCTCGACCTGGGGAAAGCAAGGACATTGAAAACCTTCGCAGGTGGAAATAAAGTTTCAGACATAGTTATGGAGAGGCTTACAAACACAATAATCCTAGTAACCTCGGCTACAGTTATCAGTGCCATAGTAGGCTTAGTTCTAGGCGTAAGAATAGCTACAAGGGTTGGAGGAATCCTAGACAGGATATCATCATACCTTTCAGCCATCTCGTACGCTATCCCCACATGGTGGATAGGGATAATACTAATACTCGTATTTGCTTTTCTTCTCAGACTTTTCCCATTTGGTGGTCTATATAGCACACCTCCGCCCTCAGACTTTTACATGAAGCTTCTGGACATACTATGGCATGCAGCCCTTCCAGTAGCAACACTGGTAATAGCATCGGTTGGAGTATGGATATATACTACCAGAACCATAGTATTGAACACTGCTCAAGAAGACTTCGTAAATGCTGCGAGAGCTAAAGGTCTGCCGGAAGAATTAGTTAGAAGGAGATATATAATGAGGGTTGCAGCACCACCTATCCTTACAAACGTAATCTTAGGACTTGCAACCTCAATCTCTGGAGCTATTCTAACAGAAACGGTTTTTAATTGGCCTGGGCTCGGTAGGCTCTTCTATGATGCTGTATTAGTAATGGATGAAGTAGTAGTTATCGCTTTGACATACATATTTACACTGGTCTACGTAGTTGCTAGATTCCTCCTAGAAGTCTTATACGTAATTCTAGACCCCAGGGTGAGGTACTAGTGTCAGAAAGGTTTAAGGAAGCACTCCAAGAATTCTGGAGGTTAAACGTCTCAAAAATAGGAGTAGCATTCTTAACAATACTGGTGATCTTGAGTATATACGTCATCGCAACATACCCGCTTGATTTCGGAGTGAGATACTGGAATAACCCAGTATACTGGGCTGATTATCCTAAATCTGCTCCACCAAGCTGGATTAACTACTTCTCACATGAAAAGATTCCTGAACATCATGTCTTCTCCTCAGATAAACCATCAAATACATCGGTTACAGAATCAGGGAAACGCTTAATGTATCTCTTCAAGTTAGATTTCCAAGCAGATAGGACGCCGACTTTCCTTTCACTTAGTATAAAAAATGTAACGTATTACGGAAAACCAGCAATGATCCGATTAAATGTTACAAGACCTGATGGAAAAAATATTGAATTGTATAGGTATACTGTCCCAGCCCCATATGGAGATGAATCTCCACCCTATAGAAGATTTTATGATCAACCAAAAAGGATCTCACTAACTGGAGACATGTCGGTGGCCAGTACTTTAGCAAGATTCCTACTAAGAGAATATAACGTAACTGTCAAACCAAGTGAAGTCAACTCTATAGGCCAGCATACGGTAATATTTAGCGTACCGAAAAATAATACTCAATTCAATGTATTAAAAGGAGGCTACGTATTCTACATCATAGTAGACACTTATGATCCAAGAGACACAATCGGAGAAGTAAAATTAGTTGTTGGGGGAGACGTTTACGGGTTTATGGGGACGGACTCTCTTGGGAGAGACCTCTCGGTTGGATTACTTTTCGGCTTCCCCATCGCTTTATTCATAGGCGTAGTAACGTCAACGATAACAACTTTGCTAGGTGCAGGCCTAGGGATTGTAGGTGGATATGTTGGAGGAAAACTCGATGAAGTTATACAGAGGACGGCTGATTTTGTTAACAACATCCCATTACTACCTCTACTAATATTCTTGGCATTTATACTCGGCCAAAATATATGGATAATTGTATTTCTGTTGATAGTATTTGGTTGGCCAACCTTGACGATTATTGTCAGGTCTATGGTGCTCCAGCTAAAGTCAGGTCAATTTATAGAAGCAGCTATCGCTATAGGGGCACCTAGATGGTGGATCATGTTTAGACATATATTTCCACAGGTCGCTCCATTCGTTTTCGCTCAACTCATCTTCTTTACACCGACATTCATACTTCTTGAGGCTGCATTAAGTTTCCTCGGGCTGGGAGATCCAACTATGCCCACTTGGGGTCAGATACTTGAATACGGTTTTCGAAGTGGAGGAATATACGTAGGGTTATGGTGGTGGATTATACCTCCAGGTCTACTCATAATATGGACAGCTATAACTTTCGTACTTATAGCACTTGGAATGGAACCTGTAGTAAACCCGAGGTTAAGGAGAATGAAGTAGCTGAGAGGTATGAAAACCTATGGTATTACTGGAGCTTAACCACTTGAGACTCTACTATAAGACTGTTAGAGGTATTGTTAGAGCTGTTGATGATGTAGATCTTAATGTTGAACCTGGTGAAGCTGTTGGGGTTGTAGGTGAATCTGGATGCGGTAAGACTAGCATGGCTAACGCTATCATAAAGATGCTTCCAAGCAATGTAGCTCTCTACGATGGTAGGATAATTCTAGATGGATTAAATATTGTTGAACTACCTGAAGACGAGGTTAGAAGGAAGGTTAGGTGGAGGCAGATATCGATTGTTTTCCAGGGAGCAATGAATGTATTAAACCCTGTAATCAAGGTTGGTCATCAAGTTGCAGAACCACTAATAATCCATGCAGAGATGGATAGAGATGAAGCATACAAGATAGCTATGGAGAAGATGAAGCTAGTCGGATTACATGAAGAAGTATTCAATAGGTATCCACATGAGCTAAGTGGAGGTATGAAGCAGAGGGTTGTGATAGCTATGGCCTTAGTCATGAACCCTAAGATAGTTATACTAGATGAACCTACATCAGCGCTTGACGTAAGCATACAAGCTCAGATAATGAATCTACTAAAGAAACTGAAGAGAGAACTAAACATCTCTATGATTTTCATAACCCATGATATAGCTCTAGCAAGCGATATAAGCGATAAGATAGCAGTAATGTATGCTGGACAGGTCGTAGAGATAGGCTCGGCTGAGCAAGTCCTACTATCCCCAAAACATCCATATACTCAAAAACTCTTAAAAGCAACACCTAAACTAACAGGAGAAGAAAAACCAGAATTTATACCAGGTACACCTCCAGACCTGGTGAATCCACCGAGTGGATGTAGATTCCATCCAAGATGCACCTACGTCATGGATATTTGTAGAGAAAAAGAACCTGGAAGATTTGAACCTGAGAAAAGTCAGAGAGTAATGTGCTGGCTATACGGTGGAGAAAATGAGTAGCGAGCTTATCAGGCTAGAGAATGTAAAAATGTACTTTGAGTCTAGAGTCGGCTTATTTAAGACTATACCTGTAAAAGCTGTAGATGGAGTTGATGTAAGAATATTGAGGGGGGAAGCCTTAGCACTCGTAGGAGAATCTGGATGTGGAAAAACAACTCTTGGGAGACTATCTCTAAGATTACTAAAACCAACAAGTGGGAGAATAATCTTCGATGGAGTAGATATAACAGATAAAGATGAGAAAGAATTAAAATGGTTTAGGAGGAGAGCTCAAGCAGTCTTCCAAGACCCATACTCAAGCATAAACCCATTCATGACAGTAAGAGAAATAATTGAAGAACCGCTCATCCTCCACCGTATAGGAAACAATGTAGAAAGACTAGAAATGATAGCTAAAGCCCTGACAGATGTAAAACTTACACCAATAGAAGAATTCATGGGGAAATACCCCCACATGCTGAGTGGAGGGCAGAGGCAGAGAGTAGGTATTGCCCGTGCATTAATCCTTAAGCCTGAATATATAGTCGCCGATGAACCCGTCTCAATGATAGATGCATCTAGTAGAGCAGAGATACTATACCTTCTGAAGGAACTCCAAGAAAAATATAAGATCTCATTCCTCTATATTACCCACGATATTGCTACAGCTAAACACTTCAGCGATAAGATAGCAGTAATGTATCTAGGAAAAATAGTTGAACTAGCCGAAGCCCGAGAGCTAGTCAGAAACCCCCTACACCCATACACTAAAGGATTAATAGAAGCAGTACCAGAACCAGACCCATCCAATAGGCTAAGAGAAAGAAAAGTTATACTAGGTGAACCTCCAAGCCCAGTTAATCCTCCCAGTGGATGCAGGTTCCACCCAAGATGCCCCTACAGATTTGAGCCATGCGATAAAAATGAACCAGAATTAAAAGAAGCGAAAACAAACCACTATGTTGCATGCTATCTATACCATAGGTAATAGATAAATTGAACATATCTTGATAAGATGGGTTTATAGATAACAAAATAATTTAGGGAGAATAGCTGGCCTATGAGTTAAAGTAGCTGCAACTAACGGGGACTACCCCTCACTGATGGGTATGGGAGCATAGATGGCATCCTACCAGCCGGCAGCTTTTACCATGAGGAAACAATTAATAAATCCGTAAACATAGCTAACATCTGTGAGCGAGCCCCTAACACTACTCTTGATCACGCTTATTTCAATATTCATAGCAACTACTTTCTCTTTCATCTTAATCTACCATGATACATTAAAACATCTTGAAAAGAGAGTAAAGAAGAAGCCAACCAAACATGGACTTGATCCACAAACAATAGAAAGATTAAAAAATAAATTAATAGAAAGAGAAGAAATACAGAATCTTGAAGAAATAATCCATAGATTAAGGATACTGAGGAGAGAAGCAGAGGAGGTCCTAAATGATTCAGGAAGAAATTAGGAAAGCTAGAGAGAAAGCTATCCTAAAAGCTCTCGATTATATTGAAGATGGAATGATAGTAGGGTATGGTACAGGTTCAACTATGGCTCAATGTATAGGCTACGTAAAGAAGCTAATCCAAGACAAGAAAATGAAATTATTATTCATCCCTACATCATTCCAGTCTCGGCAACTGCTTTTAGAGAATAATCTTCCAGTAACAAGTTTATATGAGTACCCTGAACCTGACTTAATGATCGATAGCTTCGACCAAACAGATAGAGAAGGAAACGTTATCAAAGGAGGTGGAGGAGCAATGTTAATGGAGAAAATAGTTACACAAGCATCTAGAAAAGTAATATTCATAGGAGATTACGTTAAACTAGTAGAAAAATTAAGTAGACCAGTACCTATCGAGATTCTTGAAAAAGCATACCCACATGTCAAGAAAATACTTACAAAAGCTGGGTTCAAACTAACATTAAGGGAATCCGCTGGAAAGATGGGGCCACTTGTAAGTGACAATGGAAACCTCCTAGGAGATGTAGATGCAGGAGTAATAGAAGACCCAGAGAAACTAGATAAACTATTAAGGTCTATAGCAGGGGTGATCGAGACAGGCTTATTCCCAAAGCTAGCTGACAAGATAATTATTGGAGAGATGAATGGAAGCATAGAAGAAATAAATGTAGATAGAAAGAAGCTTTAATACATAATGCCACACAAGGAAAAACCTAGACTGCCTATCTATACATCTACTCTACACCTTTACATAGCAAGTAGTATTTTTAGATTTATTAGGGAGGATAGAATAATCAATATACAGAATAGATTGAGTTATCGCCTAGATATGAGCTTGATATGGAGTATTGTTCTAAGCGGATAACCGAGGTGTTTGCTCTTGGCTACTTTAAGAGTAGCAGTTCTGGATAGGGAGAAATGTGATTCACGTAAGTGTGGGATACCATGCATTAGGTTCTGCCCCCCTGTAAGAAATGAGATTGAAGCTATAAAGATGGGTGGAGACGGGTACCCAATCATAGTTGAACCACTCTGTATTGGATGCGGTATATGTTCTAATAAATGCCCATTCAACGCTATCTCCATCGTTAATCTTCCACAAGAATTAGCTGAGGACCTCGTACACCAATATGGTGTTAATGCGTTCAGACTCTACAGACTCCCACATCTTGAAAGAAACACGATAATAGGGTTGATAGGGAAGAATGGAATCGGAAAGACTACTGCAACCCAGATACTTGCAGGGCAGCTTAAACCCAACCTAGGAAGGCTAGACTCCCCCGAAGTTGATTTAATAGAAGTTGCAAGATACTTTAGAGGGTCACTAATACAAGAATATCTTACTCTCCTCTCTCAAGGCATGGTCAAGGTAAGCTATAAGCCCCAATACATAGATAAGATACCTAAAGTTGTTAAAGGAAAAGTTGGAGAACTTTTAAGGAAAGTTGTATCTCCAGGTAAGCTACATGAGATAATCGAGTTGTTTGAGCTATCCCATCTTCTAGATAGAGATGTATCTGTTTTAAGTGGAGGAGAACTCCAAAGACTTGCAATCGCAGCCTGCATTGGGAGAGACGCAGATGCATTCTTAATTGATGAACCGAGCGCTTATCTAGATATAAAGCAGAGGTTTAGGATGGCTTCAGTTATTAGGTCGTCATGCAATGAAGATTCTAGAATCCTCGTAGTAGACCACGACCTAGCAGTCTTAGATTACCTGGCTGACAAGATATTCGTATTGTATGGAAAACCATCTGTATATGGTATTGTCTCCGGACCATTCAATATTAGAGAAGGAATAAACATATTCCTTCAAGGATATATTCCTTCAGAGAATGTTAAGTTTAGACGAGACAAGATAATCTTTCAGGTTAGACCACCTTCCTCGGAATTCGAGGTGGAGGGTTCCGAACCTCTATACTGGCCTAACATGTCTAAGACTTATGGTGATTTTAGACTTGAAGTTAGAGAAGGTAAAGCATATAGAGGTGAAGTAATAGGTATTGTAGGAGCGAATGGTATAGGAAAGACTACGTTCATAAAACTACTTGCAGGATTAGAAGAAAGTGATGAAGGCTTCAAACTCTCATACAAGTCTATAAGCTATAAACCCCAGTATCCAGTACCTAGAGACATACTTGTAGAACAAGCTTTAAGGGAAGCTGCAGGAAAATACTTCGACTCCGACCTTTATAGAGAAGAAATCATAGAGCCTCTTAGGATAGGTGAGATACTTGATAGAAACCTTCTCGAGCTTAGTGGTGGAGAGCTCCAGAAAGTAGTAATCGCTGAAGCATTATCTAGAGATGCTGAAGTATACCTTCTCGATGAACCTAGCGCCTACTTAGATGTTGAAGAAAGATATGCTATATCGAAGATACTGAAGAGAATCACGAGGGAGAAGAAAGCATATACATTCTTGGTTGAGCATGACCTTATGGTTTTAGACTTTTCATCAAGTAAGTTAATGGTCTTTACAGGAGAACCTGGAAGATATGGAGTAGCTAATCCACCAGTAGACCTACATACGGGATTCAACCAATTCCTCAAAGAAATGAATATAACTTTTAGGAGAGATCCTGAAACAGGTAGACCTAGAGCTAACAAGCCAGGCTCCCAGCTAGATAGAATACAGAAAGAGCTAGGAGAATACTACTATTTAGCAGCATAGCTGGATGCTAAAAGACACGGATTACCTATCTAGGTTAAACCGTTTTTATTCAATTATCTTAAGTATTTCTGTTATATCTTTGAGATAGAAGTCTGGTTTACCTTTTCTTGAGTAAACGAGTGCTGTAATCATGCCGAGTTCTTTAGCAGGCTTAACTTCAACTTCCCATCTATCCCCTACGTATAGTATCTTGTTAAATGGTACCCTGAGTAATCTCGACAAGAGTATATACCCATTCTTCAGAGGTTTTGGGTCTGCATCATCGCTTGTAACTATAACATCAAAGTCGCTAACTGAGAGATTGATTGCCCTGATCACTTTCAAGTATAATCTTCTACCAGAATTTGTGTGACATCCAATCTTCACATTTTTCTCTCTAAGCTTTGATAAGAGATTCTTGACTTCCAGTCTAGGCTTAATATATATGGATGGTTCAACTCTTTCAGCTAGAAGCTCGTAGAATCTTCTTCTATCTACACCCATGGCTTCAACGCTCAAGCTAACAGTTTTCAGATTCTTCTTTAGGGATTCAAGCTTCATACCTGCTTCACGATAATCTATCCCTAACATCTCTCCGAGAACCATATAGATAGATTCTCTAAGATATCTTTCATATTCTGCAGACCTATAGAGCGTCCCATCAACATCGAAGACTACTGCGTCAACTCTTACCATGCAGTATAAATTATGAAGTACTCCTACTTTATATTTACGCTACTCCATAATTACCTCTGCTAAAGTATTATGGCATCTTTCTCCAACTCGGTTAGGAGGATGTTTATCAAGAAGTTTTGATAACTAGGTATGAGGCGTTAACATGAGTGTAGATGCTGCTGTCACAGGCATGGACCCTATAATGAGAGCAATAGTAACTATCAGTGTACTAGTCTTCTTCGCAAAAGTTCTAGGAGGTGTATTTTCAAGCTTTAAGCTGCCTCCAGTTATTGGTGAGCTGATGGCTGGAATCCTGCTTGGTCCTTCAATGCTTGGTACAGCTATAATCATCTTTGGAGAGCCACTAGTAGTCTTAAATGAATTTGTTGATGCATTTGCAGAGATAGGTGCGATAATGATTCTATTCTCCGCAGGGTTAGAGATGGGTACTACTAGTTTGAGGAAAGCTGGATTATGGGCTTTCATCGTAGCATCTGGCGGAGCATTATTACCATTCATTGGAGGATATTATCTCTTTAAATGGTTAGGTTACCCTCAAGGTTCTGCTCTAATAATTGGAGCGATAATGGTTGCAACAAGCCTAGCTATCACAGTTAGAGTTATGGAGGATTTCGGAGCATTAACTACAGAAGAAGGGGTATTACTTGTGAATGCAGCAGTAGTTGATGATGTACTTGGAGTTGGAATTCTTGCAGTAGTTTCTTCAGCATTATCAGAACATAGTGGACGCTTAGACTTCATGAACGCTCTGCGGACAACCTCAATATTCTTCATTATATGGCTTCTCATGCTTCTCATAGGAGTCTACATTATTCCAAGATTTATTGAACGTGCATCATTAATAAGAGCTGAAGGAGCTGTTGAAGCAGCTGCGATAGGTTCAGCATTCATATTATCTGCAATAGCCGCGGGTCTAGGTCTTTCACCAATAATAGGATCATATGTTGCAGGATTATCTGTTGCTGAATCTAAAGCACTAGTTAGAGTTAAAGATTTCGTTAAACATTTGAACCAAGTGTTTAGCCCACTCTTCTTTACAGTCGTAGGCGCAAGGATACATGTAACAGTATTTAACGAGAATGTATTGCTTGGTCTACTGATCCTCACTGGGATTGCATTTGCTACAAAGTTTCTAGGGTCAGCTCTCACTGCATTACCTAAGCTTAGAAGCTGGGGTAAGACTATAAGACTAGGAGTGGGAATGGTTCCTAGAGGTGAGCTTGGATTAGTTATAGCAAGCCTGGGGCTTAGCAGAGAGTTAATAGACCAGCCTATCTATATACAAGCAGTTGGAATGATTATCTTAACATCATTTATCACACCTATCATTCTCTCAAGGCTATATAGAGAGTCCGGCTAATTCCATCAATAAACTTAAATCAAACGTCCACTCTATCCTCTACATGAAATTAACTCTAAGAGCGGTCATCTTCTATCTTATGTTCATCTTAGGATTGGTCGTTCTCGTAACAGGGTTAATTCTATACGTGTGGCCTAAGGGGCCGCATTCTGGTAGAATAGATTTCTTCGGTTTAAGAAAAGACGATTGGAGAGACTTGCATATGCAAACATCAATACTCTTAACCTTCACCTTAATCATTCACTTACTTGAAAATAGGAATTGTGTAAAAACATATGTTAAGACTACTCTCGGAGGATCAGCTTGATAGCTTTACTTAACTCTAAAAATAACTAATGCCTCCGACATATTTGGGAGTATTGAGAGGGGAAAACTCCAGAAGCATAGAGAGACACCGGATTAATAGTCGAAAACGTCTAGAAACCTAGTGGTCTATTCTTCCTTACCGACTACTTCGCAAACTTTCTTTAAATTATCAAATAATAGTGGACCGTAATGGGTTAGAGTATTTGGGGGGAGAATGTATATTTCTTCCTTTCTTACTGCATCTAGGTTACTCCATCCACGTTTATTAAATATCTCGATTATTCCTTCATAATCCTGCTTACCACCGTATCCTAACTCATATATTATCAAGTCCGGGTTAGCTCTAGCTACTAAATCGAATTCAGGCTCAAAGTATGCTTTCTGAATATTCATGAATATATTCTTTAATCCTAAATGATATAATGCAGAAGTTATATATGCTGCTGAGCCGATTGTTATTGGTCCACCTAAATCTACCTCGAAATACACTGTTGCAGAAAATTTATTCTTAATATCATTTAGGAGTTTATTGCATCTATCTATAACATTGTATGCATTCTCCGTCATATTTAGTAGTGCACCGATGATAGCGATATTTTCAAATATACCGTAGAGTGAGGATGGTACCTGAGTTGGGAATACATTAAATCCCTTATTCTTCAATTCATGTGTTAACGCTCTCTGCACACCAGTTGTTGTTAAGATTAGGTTTGGATTAATCTCGTATAGCCTGCTGTATATTGCTTTTGTATATGAGCCAGCTTTAGGCTTATTCTTCGCTTCGGGTGGATAATCACAGTAAACACTAACACCGTAAACATACTTCCATGCACCAATCTGGTAGAGTATATCAGTAATTGATGGAGCTAAACTAACTATTCTAGGCTCACTAGGAACCTCAACATAATCATTAATGAGCTCATTAAACAATTTGACCATTACAGCCTACCCTCGCCTTCAAAGATATTTTAAGATTTACTTAAAGCTCCACGATACATGAGTTAACTTTTTATTTCTACTACAAATAACATCATATTAGGTGTAGATCTGTATTGAGATTGTTTGATGAGAAAGCTCTCAGTGAGATAGAAGATAGAATTAGAAGATGGGAGAAGACTACTCTAGTTAAGAGTTTAGAAAGGTTTAAAGAGAGGATGGAAGAGTTTACAACATTATCAGATATCAAGGTTAAGAGAGTCTACACTCCGACCGATATAAGTAATATGGAATATTTTGAGAAGCTTGGGCTTCCCGGGGAGTATCCTTTCACTAGAGGGATTCATGCAACGATGTATAGAGGTAGGCTCTGGACTATGAGGATGTTCTCAGGATATGGTTCTCCTGAAGATACGAATAGGAGGTTAAAATACTTGATAGCTCATGGAGAGACGGGGCTAAGTCTTGCTTTCGATTATCCAACCCTAGTAGGTATAGATGCTGATGATCCTGCGGCATCTGGTGAAGTAGGTGTATGCGGTGTATCTGTATCTTCACTAAGAGATATGGAGATAATCTATGATGGGATCGATATGGGTAGCGTAACTACTAATATGACTATCAATCCACCCGCTCCAATACTCTTATCAATGTATGTGGCTACAGCTGAAAAACAAGGAGTAACTTACGATAAGATTGGTGGAACGACTCAAAATGATCCTCTAAAAGAATTTATTGCTCAGAAGAGTTATGTATTCCCACCTGAGCCTGCTGTTAAGATTAGCATGGACGTTATTGAATGGAGTGTTAAGAACCTACCATTATGGAATCCCATAAGCATTAGTGGATATCACATCAGAGAAGCAGGAGCAACAGCTGTTCAAGAACTAGCATTTACGTTAGCTGACGGCATAGAGTATGTTAGACAGTTAATTAATAGGGGGATGGATATAGATGACTTCGCACATAGGTTAAGCTTCTTCTTTGATGCACACATTAACTTCTTTGAAGAAATCGCAAAGTTTAGAGCTGCGAGGAGAATGTGGGCAAAGATAATGAAAGAATGGTTTAATGCTAAGAAAGAAAGGTCTCTATGGATGCGGTTCCACACTCAGACAGCCGGTGTATCATTAACAGCTCAGCAACCATTCAATAATATTGTGAGAACAACAATAGAAGCATTAGCAGCAGTGCTTGGAGGTACTCAAAGCCTTCATACTAATGCATTAGATGAACCATTCAGAGTACCATCTGAATTTGGAGCTAAGATAGCGTTAAGAACGCAGCAGATAATAGCATACGAGACTGGAGTTGCAGATGTAGTTGATCCTCTAGCAGGATCATACTATGTAGAATGGTTAACAGATGAGATTGAACAACAAGCATGGAGATACATTGATAGAATTGAGAAGATGGGTGGAATGCTTGAAGCAGTAAAGAAAGGTTATCCTCAGAGAGAAGTTACAGAAGCCAGTTATAGATTTCAGAGAGAAGTAGAAGAGAATAAGAGGTTTATTGTAGGCGTAAATATATTCATAGAAGCCGAGCAGGAAGAAATTAGGAATGTACCTCTACTAGATATAAACCAGGAAGAAATTGAGAGAAAGCAGATTGAGAGATTGAGAAAGCTGAGAAGTGAAAGAAATAACGAAGCAGTATCATCTGCATTGAATGAGTTAAGGAGAGCTGCAGAGAGAAGCGAGAATGTTATGCCATACATCCTAGAAGCAGTAAAGAAGTATGCTACACTTGGCGAGATAATGAATACATTAAAAGAAGTCTACGGTGTATGGATAGAGCCACCCATTTATTAAACGGGAGAATAGAATCAATGTGATAACTAAGTCTAAGCGAGGAAGCTCACTACTAGATTTGTTAGACTATCTACCTACAGATTTTTAATCTTAATTGAAGATTGTTATTAAGGTTGAGGATAAATTAAGAATGTTGTCAAGATAGAGTTTAAAGATGTAATGTAAAGCTTCTCAATGCTAACTTATAGTATTTTAAAGATATGGCAATGCTAAAAACGGGGGACGATCACCATGAAGATATAGCTATTATGATGTACATAATACATTCTGGATAAGTATTGAATACTGGAAATGTTTAAATTCCGTATTGATGAGTTTTAAAATAGTCTCGGTAAATTGATTGATGGAGGTGGCATCATCAAGAATTCTTCTAGGCCTATTAAAGTATTGGTTGCGAAGCTAGGATTGAATGGGCATGATAGAGGTGCAAAAATTGTTGCTAGAGCTTTAAAAGATGCTGGCATGGAAGTTATCTATACAGGTATTAGGCAGACCCCTGAGCAGGTTGTTGAAACAGCTATTCAAGAAGATGTGGATGTAATAGGTGTAAGCATATTGAGTGGAGCTCACATAAGCTTGATGAAGAGGCTAATAGAAAACTTAAAAGAAAAAGGTGTAGAATATATCCCCGTATTCCTGGGCGGAACAATACCTTTACCAGATATACCTGAAATAGAAAAGATTGGCATAGGCAAAGTATTCTTACCAGGAACATCATTAAATGAGATTGTGAAATACGTATATGATGCCGCAATAAAGAAAAGGATGAAAGTACGTGATTGAAGAATACATCTATGAATATATTGAGAAAGCGAAAAAGAATGATAAAGGGTCTATAGGGAGGCTACTAACATTTCTAGAATCATCACCTTCTCAAGCTTTTAAAGTTCTCAATATAATCCTGAGAAATAATGTGGGTAAAGCACATGTAATTGGTTTCACAGGTATACCAGGCTCTGGGAAAAGCACGTTAATTTCCAAGCTGATACATCAATACATTAAAGATAATCATAAGATAGCTGTTATAGCGATTGATCCTACAAGCCCACTATCTAGAGGAGCTTTTCTAGGTGATAGGATCAGGATGCAGGAGCACTCACTGAATCCAAACGTGTTTATTAGGAGTGTATCTACGAGAGGTTTGAAAGGAGGTTTATCATTCGCAGGAGTGGCAATGGTAGAATTATTCGACTATCTTGGATATGATAAGATATTTATTGAAACAGTAGGTGTAGGTCAAGCTGAAACCGATATAATGAATATTGCTCATACAGTTATTGTAGCAACTATGCCTGGAGTTGGAGATGAGATACAGGTATTGAAAGCAGGGGTTATGGAGATAGCTGACATCTATGTATTAAATAAATCTGATAAAGAAGAAAGCCTTAAGACATTTGAATACTTAAGCTTCATCATTGAGTCAGGGGAGATTGGAAGCAGAGTTGGATGGAAACCTAGACTTCTGAAGACTTCAGCATTAATGGGGCAGGGGATTCAAGAGCTTAGGAAAGCTATTGAAGAACACCTAGAATACTGTACTAGCCAAGGTTATTTCAACCATAAGATTAATCTAAGGAGGAAGACGCTAGTTAAATTATTCTTAGAGAAAACATTGTTGGATAAACTGAGTGAAGAATTCGAAGAATTAAAATCTATGGATATTGAGGATTTTAGCAGCCAATTAGACATTCTAAGAAAGAAGATAGAAAACTTCCTGAGAGAATTCGATAAATATACTTGAACCTGCTTATTCCAGTAAAAGTGATGATTCTAGAACATCTCTAATAGCATATATAGGTAGCTGCATTCAAAAGTCTATACTTGGGTTGAGCATCCCATAGAATAGATGGGAAATCATGTTATATTCTAGTACAATTTTAATATAATCTACAGATAGCGTATTAGTGAAGCATCCACCATAGATTAAATGAAACCTCAAAGATTTCAGTCTTCTATAAGATTAATCCTAAAAATAAGAATATAGTGTTTAGAGAAAAATTGGAAAGTTTTAGTATTGCCTCATCCTACCTCTTGGTCGGAGATTTTCAGTGCTTCATCTAATGCTTCTACACCCTTATCTATGTCTTCTCTTGTAGCTATCAAGGGTGGAGCAATCAGTAGATTATTTACCCATCCGATAACGAATACTCCTAGTTCAGAAGCTCTTGAAGCTACTTTCTCGACAACGATAGGTCTACCATATAGTTTATCCTTAGGAGTATTCATTGGTTTCCTAGTTTTTCCATCTCTCGTGAGGTCGATTGCCCAGAACATCCCAAGCCCTCTAACTTCACCTACACTTGGATGATTTTCTTTAAGTTCCCCAAGTCTCTTACCTAGATATTCTCCTACAATTTTGACGTTCTCTTTAATTTTTAATCTATTGTATTCGTTTATAGTTGCTATACCAGCTGCAAGCGTTACAGGGTGAGCTTCATATGTATGTCCATGAGCGAATAGATGTTCTTCAAAATAATCTGATATTTCTTTTGATACACCTGTCACCCCTAAGGGTAAGTAACCTGAGGTAACGCCTTTAGCTGTTGTTATAATGTCTGGTTCAACACTCCAATGTTGAACAGCGAACCACTCGCCTGTTCTAAGCCATCCACTCATGACTTCATCAGCTATCAATAATACATTATGTTCTCTCGTTATCTCTCTTAGACGTGGTAGGTATTCGGGTGGGGGTACAATTACTCCATTTGTACCGACTACAGGCTCAACTATGACTGCTGCAACATCATCTTCATGTTGAAGCATATAATCTATATACTCTGCGCAGGTTATACCGCACTCGGGATAACTTAACTTGAATGGGCATCTATAACAATAGCATTCTGGAGCAAACTGTGTTCCTGGAACAGTATGATAGCCATCTATAGGTATTCTACGTAATTCTCCAGTAACTGATATTGAAGCAGCGGTAGAACCATGGTAGCTCCTGTAACGGGAGATAATCTTGTGCTTCCTAGTATACATCCTAGCAATCTTTAATGCTGCTTCTACAGCTTCTGTACCAGAAGTAGAATAGAAGAACTTTATGATATTCCCTGGCATAATCTCTAGAAGCATCTTGCTTAACTCAGCTCTAACATCACATGTAAAAGCAGGAGTAAGATATTGAAGCTTCTTCATGTACTCGTATATCGATTCAATAATGTTTCTATTTCCATGACCAATGTTTATACATATCAATTGAGATGAAAAATCTAGATATTTCTTGCCACTTGAATCAGTAAAGTAGCATCCTTCAGCTGAAACAACATTTATAGGCTTCCAAGTCTTCTGGATTCTCCAAGTCCCGAAGATGTGTTTCCTCGATAACTCTATAACATCTTCAGACATGTCTGACAAGTATACTTGAAGCTAAATAACTTTTTTGTTGAAAAATTAAATTTATTGGATACCCTTAAGAGATTGTTTTATGAAACCGGCTAATAGAGTTGATTGATGTATGGAATCCGGCCTCTTAAAACTCTTCATTAATAGATTAGAAGATCTAGGAGCGAAAACATACATATGCCACAGCATAGAAGACTTACTTCAACATGTAAATGATTTAATCAAGGAAGTGAAAACGCAGATACTCATAACAGGCTCAGAGACAGAATATATGAAGCAGCTAATCGAAAGATTGAGAGAAAATAACCAGGACATACGAGTCATAAGAGTAGACTCTACTACTCCAATATATGATGCAGAGTTATCTATAGGTTTCCCTGAGCTAGCTCTTGCTAATACAGGTACGGTTATTTATAGGGCTTCTTCAGGAATAGAGGAAGCATCCATCTATTTTCCAGAAATACATGCCTCAATAATATCGAAAAACAAGATATTATATGACGTTGAGGATTTGGAAGATTATGTTGATGATTTTCTAAGAAGAGGTGAATCTCTCTATTTTATAACTGGTCCAAGTAGTACCGCGGATATAGAGGGGGAGATAGTTAAAGGTGTTCATGGCCCCAGAAGATTCTATGTATTCATAATTAATGGTGAATCTGCATGAGATTAGAAGAACAAGTACTTGAGAAGCTCTCCCTCTACAAAGATACCTGGCCTATGTTAAAGAACAATCTAAGGATTAGAGAGAGGAGAGAAAAGATTATCTCAGAGGTTAGCGCAGAACTTTTAAGAGAAGTTAGAAAGATTAAGGAAGAATCGATAGAAAACTTGGAGCAAAATATTGAACGTTTAAGAAAAGCTCTACAAGAAAGAGGAGCTGAATTAAGGATTGCTAGAGATGGTGCAGAAGCCTCAAGGATTGTTTTAGAGGTCTGTAAACAGTATGGTGTTAAGCTTGTTGTTAAGTCTAAGTCCCTAACAACAGAAGAGATAGAATTAAACAAGGTTCTAGAATCAGAGAATATAGAGGTTATCGAGACAGACCTTGGAGAGAGAATAGTCCAGCTTGCAGGGCAAAAGCCTTCACATATTCTCGGCCCAGCATTCCATATGACGAAGAATGAAGTAGCAGAGATATTCACAAAATATTATGGTAGACCAATACCTCCAGATCCTCAGCAGATAGTACTAGAAGTTAGAAAAGAATTTAGAGAAAAATATCAGAGAGCTGGGATGGCTATTACTGGAGCAAACTTTATCATTGCAGAGAATGGAGCTATGGTTCTAGTAACTAATGAGGGGAACGATAGATTAGCCTTAGCCTTCGCTCCAATCCATATAGTTGTAGCAGGTGTAGAGAAGATCGTATCATCAACTAGAGATGTATTAAAGATTCTAAAGATTCTACCTAGAAATGCTACTGGTCAACGCTTAAGCTCATATGTATCCTTCCATCTTCCAAATATGACTGCATATCCTAGAGAAGCTAAACTAAGCCCTCGTAGAACAATCTACATCCTCATAGATAATGGGAGGATGGAGGCACGTCAAGACCGAGAAATAAAAGAGATACTATACTGTATTAGATGTGCTTCTTGTTTACAGGTTTGCCCACCATATAACATGGTTGGAGGCCACGTCTTCGGATACATATACAGTGGTCCCATGGGGATACCCTGGACGATGATAGCTCATGGGCTTGAGAAGACCTCCTTCTCACAGCTCTGCAATACATGTGGATTATGTAGAGAAGCATGCCCACTCGATATAAACCTCCCATACATAAACTCCATAGTAAAAGAAAGATACGGTAAGAGATTTGGTTATCCATCACTGAATAAATTATTAAAAAGATATGAAAGATTAATCACATTAGCAAGTAGAGCTCCAAACCTATCTAATAAATTGCTAAACTCCAATTTTGCCAGGAAAGTTATGGAGAAATTTATAGGGATAGATTCAAGGAGGCCTTTACCTAGATTATCAGAGAAGAACCTAGGGGAAATCTTTACTGAGTTAGGGCTACCTGAGAAAGGCAACATAGTACTATACACAGACTTATTAATCTATTACATGTATCCCGATTGGGCGGTTAAAGCAGCTAAGATTCTATCATCTCTAGGTTATAGAATCATTATACCATCTTTGAAGAGTTGTGGTATGCCTCTAATCCAGTATGGCTTCATGGATGATGCAAGAAGAATAGCGGGATACAATGTTGAATATCTTTACAGCTTAATTGAGCAAGGCTACATCGTAGTCTCTCTAGAACCTACAGCTCAGGAATGTCTAACAAATTATTATCCTAAACTTTTAGCAAGCGAGAAATCTAGAATAGTAGCTGAGAATAGCTATGGGTTCTTCGAGTTCTTAAAGAAGATAGGCTGGAAGGAGGTTACAAAAGTATTAAAGAGTTTAGGAGGAGTACACGTTACATATCATCTACCATGCCATTCAAGAGCTAGAGATGGAAGCATAGTCGTAAAAGAATTCCTTGAAGCTTTAGGAGCTAAAGTCTACTTTAAGAAGATTGGATGCTGTGGGCTTGCAGGAACTTGGGGGATGAAGAAAAATGGACACGGCTACGATGTCAGTATAGAGATCGGTAGATACTTAGTAAAAGAATATGAAAAACTAGGTGGAGAATTTATCGTAACGGAGTGCAGTATATGTCTTCTCCAGTTCCAGCATCTCTCTAATCTACCATGTAGGCACCCACTCCAACTAGTACAACTAGCATCCATTGAATGAAAAGAAGATTTCTAATAGTAAAGATTGAAATCAACCCAAAATAATAGATATAAGGATGAGTAAGATGGGGAAGTATGGTCGAGGAGATACTGGGGAAACATACCTCTTAACTGGTGAGAAGGTCTGGAAAGATGACCCAAGACTTGAAGTTATTGGTGGTCTAGATGAACTCTCATCAATTATTGGTTTAGCAAAATCATTTATTGAAGATGAAGATACCTGTAGGATTCTAGAAGCAATCCAAGGACATTTATTCACTATAGGTTATAGGATCCAGTTTACCTCAGAAAGTTTAGAAGATATCAACGGGGAGATTAAGAATTCACTTGAAGATTTAGAGTCTTGGGTTAAAGATTATGAATCTAAATTACCCATCCTTAAAAAATTCATACTTCCAGGAGGCCATGAATCTGCTGCAATACTCCACGTTGCAAGAGCTATAACTAGAAGAGTAGAACGTAGAATAATAACGCTATCTAGAAGAGAACCTATCCAGTCGGAGATCTTGGCTTACATAAATAGACTATCAACACTATTATTCCTACTAGCCAGATACATGAATTTGAAGAGAGGGTACAAAGAGAAGGAGTGGACGCGTAAAATCTAGTAATACATGAGGATAATTAAATCTACATCCACCTTAGACCGACTACTAGTCGAGATATTAGAGAAGGAAGTAAAACTCTTTTAATCTCTCTTGACAATTAATAGATAGGCGTCATGGAAGAAGAATACAGACGACTAATGGCTAGGATTCTAAAAGCAGTCCCAGGATTAACCATAGAAGAATTAGAAGCACTAGTAAATGAGAAGGTTAAAACTCATCCATATCTTAATAAGGTTGGTGCGATTCTACTAGTAGCTGAAGAACTAAATGTTTTAGAATCTAGAGAAGAAGTTCCAGAAGAAGTTTTAGAAGAGTTAGCGTATGCTAGGATCGGAGACTTAGTTCCAGGGCTTAGTAACGTATATGTTAGAGGTGTAGTCTATGCAGTCATTGGACCTAGAGCTGCTGGAGAACATAGACTGCTTAGATTGAAGATAGGTGATAGGTCTGGGGTAACTGAAGTTTACGCGTGGAATGAGAAGATAGATGAGATTAGTAAGCTTTCAATAAAGATTGGTGATAATATTGCTATCATAAATGCATATACTAAAGAGAGGATTGAAACAGGGACTGTTGAGGTCCATTTAGGTAGAAACAGTATTGTGAAGAAGCTACCGCAAGACTCATCTCAACCACAGCCTCACTCATTCTATAAGACTCTAACTCAGGTAATGGAAGAAGGTGATGGAGTCTATGATATAAGAGGATATCTAATATCAATAAGTGAAGAGAAGAAGCTTCTTACTAGATATGGGGAAGCCTCCATCATTGAGATAACTCTATCTGATGGATCTAGCCTAGCAAAAATAACTGTATGGAGGGATATGGTTGACCAGTTTAAGAACCTCTCACCAGGCATGGAGATATTCATTACAGATGTTAGGTTGGAAGATAATAAATTCTATCTAACTTCTAGGAGTACTCTATCAATGATTCATGAGGCTGGATTAGAGAAGATTAAAGAGATTAAGGAAAAGCTGGGTGAGAAGAAGATTGCAAGAATAATTGATATAGAGGCTCTTCCAAATTATACTATAATAACAGCTACAGATGGTGTAAAGATATTTCAATTAACATGCCGTGAAGAATTAGATTTGAAGCCTGGAGAGTATGTTGAAGTATATGGTATAGTTGATGATATGCGGACTCCCAGGAGGATGATAATGATAGATAAGGAAACACTTAAGAAGATTGAGAACCCCACTATAGATATATCTATACCAAGTAGATTAATCAGTTTAAAAGAAATAGCTGAGAAGAAAACTCTAACGGGGGAAGATGTAATCGTTGAAGGAATACTATATACTAAAACGAATATTGTAAATGTTGAGACGAGATATGGTATTGCAGAAAAGATCCTATTCTGGCTTAAAGATGAAGACATAGCAGTACAAGGAGTAGCATGGAGGTCTAAAGCACAAGAAGTCTCTATAATCCCCGAAGGAGCTAGAATAAGAATAAAATGGGTAAAAATAAAACAAAACATATTCGGAGAACCAGAAATACATCTCAATTCATACTCAAAAATAGAAGCACTATAGAATCATTAACAACTTTAATCATCTTCATCTGGAGGAAAGAATCTAACACTATACATAACATAGTTTATTGATAGAAATATCCAGTTCTCAGGTACATCACCCTAATAGAATTCTCCTCACAAAATATCTCTAAAGTTTTCAGAAGATCTCTCTCTACTCATTTACCCTAAATTATGTCCAAGATGTGGTATGCCTCCAGACCTAAGCCTAGAAAGATCAAAAAAGTTCTAGAATGTTAAGCTTCAGCCACTCATGATTTTTACAATCCTTGTCTTAACCCTGGATAATCCTAGTAGTCCAGGGAGTTCTTCAAGTTTTAGAGTTTCTCATTACATCCTCCATACATATATTTTTAAGCTAATCTATTTTGAAACTGCTAATAATGGGAACCTGTTTTTGAAAATCTTGAAAACCGATTATGTTAAACAAAGCGTTTAATAAATATGATGATTATAAATAACTTAAAATTGCATAGATGGGTTTTAGGTATTAATAGTACATTGGGAAATAATAATATGTGAGAGGTATTGAGTCTAAGTGGTAAAGAGTTTCTAGATTCAGCTATCCAGCAGTTTGAAGATGCAGCTGACATACTGGGTCTTGAGGATAGCTTTAGAGAGATGTTGAAGATGCCTAAGAGGACTCTCATAGTTTCTGTACCAGTTAGAATGGATGATGGGTCGATTAAGACGTTTATGGGTGTACGTGTCCAGCATTCTGATGCTCTTGGACCATTTAAGGGTGGAATAAGGTATTATCCAACAGTGACAGTGGAAGAAGTTACTGCACTTGCTATGCTTATGACGTGGAAGACAGCTGTTATGAATCTACCATATGGAGGAGCGAAAGGTGGAGTTAGATGCAATCCAAAACAGATGTCTTTGAATGAACTTGAAAGACTTACTAGGAGATACACGGCCATGATATACAATATAATTGGTCCACACATAGATATTCCAGCACCAGATGTATATACTGATGCTCAGACAATGGCTTGGATAATGGATACTTATAGCCAGTTGAGAGGTGAGCCTACTCCAGCTGTTGTAACGGGTAAGCCTGTTAATCTAGGAGGTTGTGAGGGTAGAGCTGAAGCAACATCCTATGGTGTAGCTGTATGTGTTAGAGAATCTGCTAAAAAATTCGGGATGCCCTTAAAGAATGCAAGGATAGCTATTCAAGGATATGGTAATGTTGGAGCGTATGCTGCTGAGATACTATATGATTGGGGGGCTAAGATCATCGCTGTAAGCGATTCTAAAGGTGGAATACTATCACAGGATGGGTTAAATCCATATAAAGTTGGTGAACATAAGAAGAAGACTGGAAGCGTCGTAGGATTCAATAATACCAAGAAGATTACGAATGAAGAATTACTTGAACTTGAATGTGATTTCCTTATTCCAGCAGCCTTAGAAGGTCAGATACATAAAGGGAATGCAGACAATATTAGAGCAAAAGTAATCATTGAAGGAGCCAATGGACCTGTTACTCCTGAAGCAGACAAGATCCTTAACCAGAAGGGTGTAAAAGTCATACCAGATATATTAGCGAGTGCAGGAGGGGTGACAGTAAGCTACTTAGAGTGGGTTCAGAATCTTCAAAGATTCTACTGGACTAGGGAAGAAGTCCTTAGGAAGCTAGATGATAAAATGGTTAAAGCATTCAATGAAGTTGCTCAATACCAAGAAAAATATAATATAGATTATAGAAAAGCTGCAATGGCTCTCGCTGTAGAGAGGGTAGTCAATGCAATCAAATCTAGAGGGCTCTGGCCATAGATACTCTCATACACCCTGATAAGATGAGCAGTAGGATGGAGCCCTCAATCTAGTAACGATAGCCAAGCCAGGGTCTGAGTCCAAAACTATTGGAACATAATTTAATACTACAGCCGATGTAGCTAAATCTCCTGGGGTTCCACCGATACTTCTCCATGCAATTCTCGGAGCCCCATCTATAATTATTTCTTCAAATTCTTCTTCAGCACCAGCAATAGCGGTAAACTCTACCCTAATTACTTCTCTCCCTCTTATTAATCCAACACCGTATCCTCTAATGCCTCTAACACTTCCATGCTGAATTACCATATTCTCTATTTTTATTTCTCTATCAGCTGTGATTGCATCTTGTTTTTCGTATACTGAGTCTATCTTCAGATGTAATGCATCAGCTAACAAGTATACAGATTCTGCGTAACCCACGTGAGCTGTAAGTTCTCCTCTCTCAATCTTTTCATTGAATGTTAATTGGTCAAGCCCTAACCCGATCTTCCTCCTAAAAGATTCTCTCCTCTTTGAAGCATCTATAACCCTTCTAGCTGTAACCTTCTCTACCTTAATGCATGGAGTTGTAAGAACTGCTGGAAGAAGGTCGAGCAGGAATCCAGGATTTATGCCTACACCAAGTATTGTTGAATTATTCTTCTTAGCTTCTAGATCGAGTCTACTAGCCAACTCTGGATACCTATAGTATGGATAGGAGAGCGTTTCACATGTAGATATTATGTCAGAGCCTGCTCTCACAGCATCTAGAATCTGCTCGTATACCTTGTCTAGAAAGCTCCCAGTAGCATGGAGAACGATATCGGGCTTAATAGTTCTTAAAACATCTATGCTGGGCTTCTCAACGACTACTCCAATCTTCTCACTTAAACCGATAACTTCTCCAACATCTCTTCCAATCTTCAATGGGTCAATATCGAATGCTCCTACAAGCTCCATCCAATCTTTCTCTAACCCATATCTAGTGATTAAAGAACCGACCGGTCCAACACCATATACTGCAAACCTAACCCTTTCCATAATTGGACCACGTTAAGACCCTTCAAATGCCATTATAAATATCCATTCCAAGGAAGAGATTAAACTAGTACATCAAGCAGTTTCTACTAGTCATTACGTTATTCTAAGCAGGAAGAATAAGTTAATGGGATATGTTGCCGCCTATTTTAATTCCTACCTTTCCTTTGACTGTTTCATTAATGTTTCATCAAGTTCCTTATAGCGCTCTTTCTTAATCTATAATGCATGAAACAAGAAATGTCTACGGATGGAAATATTGAAGCTCTTAGTCAAGACATTGTTGATAAGGGAAGCACTATCATTGAATTAATCGATGTTAAGAAGGTTTACGTTTCTGATGGCGTCCCCACGGAAGCTATGAGAGGCATCTCATTTAAAGTTACAAAAGGTGAATTCATTGCTGTTGTCGGTCCTTCGGGGAGTGGTAAATCAACTCTTCTACATCTTATAGGTGGATTAGATAGACCTACAAGTGGAAGAATACTAATAGGAGGAAATGATATCAACAAGCTTTCAGATGATAAGTTAGCTGAACTCAGGAATGAAAAGATTGGATTCGTTTTTCAATTCTATAACTTAGTACCATACCTACCAGTTATCAAGAATGTTGAGCTACCTCTAATTGTAAAAGGTGTATCTTCCCAGGAGCGTAGGGAGAGGGTTCTAAAACTACTTGAAGAAGTTGGGTTGAAGGATAAGGCTTTCACTAGACCTACAAGATTAAGCGGTGGAGAGCAGCAAAGAGTTGCGATAGCTAGAGCTCTCATAAATAATCCTGAGATACTGCTTGCGGATGAGCCTACTGGGAATCTAGACTCAAAGAATAGTATAATGATTGCTGAGCTCTTCAGGAGACTCAACGATAAAGGTAGAACAATACTCATGGTTACACATAATCTTCTAGTTGCATCTTATGCAAAGAGAATACTATACATTAGAGATGGATTAATCGAGAAGGAGGAGAATAAAGCATGAAGCATCAACTAGTATTCATTATCCTATCTACCTTCATGCTGATGAATGTATTCTATCAATCAACTAATGCTGCAAAAGATATAGAAATAATAGGTGTTTACTGGAGTGATTCTGGAAAAGAATGGGCTGCTATGCCAGGTGATGTAGCAACCCTAATAGTAGAATTTAGAAGTTTAATTGAAGAAACTATATGTGGTATAAAAGCAGTATTATGGCCAATAGACTCGTATAGACCTTTCCCCTTCAGTAGTATTAGGGGGCAATACATTGAAGCATACACTGACAAGCAGATGAAGTTTGGAGATAAAGCTCAACTTACATTCAATATAAAGATTGATGACGATGCTGAACCCGGGATATACGAAGCCCATCTCTACTTCTTTTATTATGATTGCGATAATCCTGAATATCCACAAATGACGACTACGAGAAATGTCAATATCAAGGTGTGGCCACCACCTCATTTTAGAATAATCAATATTAGCTGGTTAAGTAATGAAGGCTTCCAAACTTCTGCAGGACCAGGCGATTCAAATAAGATACTTTCGATAACGTTTGTTGTTCCAAAATACTATGAAGTCTCAAATATTGCTGCAACTCTTTACCTAGGTGAATACTTCAGTAACCTTACGGGAGGAGACTTAGTAAAGACAAGCTACACAGGGCAAATAAGTGAAAACCAATATTTTACATTGAGATTCCCATTAAGTATAAGACCCGATGCACCCCTCGGTACACACAACCTAAGTCTTGTCCTAAGCTATTATGATAAATGGTTAACACTACAAGCACAAGAAATCCTCATCCCTGTAACTATAGCTGGTAGCAGCCAACTGGATATATCCATACAATCTTCAGTCTTCACTGCTGGTTCTACTTCAAATATAGATATCAAGGTAATGAATACTGGTAGTAGTCCAGTATATTCAGTTAGAGTTTCTCTTTCTTCGGATGCTCTAGTATTATTCGATAGTGAAGTTAGGATCGCAGAAGTCAAGCCTAATACAGAATTGAGTTATGCTTTTCTCGTACATACTCCTGGAGCGCTCTCCGAAGGCTTCTACCCAATTACGATACAAGCTCAATATGTTGATTCAAGCGGCATCATGCAGACATTATTGAAGACTGTAAAAGTTGAAGTTAGGTCTCCACCGCTACTCAGCTTATCAATCTATATAAAGAACCCTGAAGTAATCGTGGGTGGAAGCCATGAACTATCCATTGTTATAGAGAACCCATATAATTCACCTATAACAGATATCAACATAAAGGCAAGTTTTGAGAATCTTCCACTAGCATTAACAGGCGGTGGTAGATTCTACTTCCAAGGGATCCCTGCTAAAAGCTCTATAGAATTAAGGATTCCAGTAAAGATTTCACCATCAGCCTCAACTGGAATCTCTTATGGAAAACTATCAATCAATTATCGTAACCCTACTGGAGAATTAAAGACAGATGAAGTCTCGATTCCTAGATACCTTCTGTAGGATACCTTATTTATACGTTTCTAAACATAAAGGTAGGCATTATGAACATGTGAGCCTAGAAGATTATGTTCAATAAGCTAAACGTATCCGCTAGTTATCTAAACCTGTTAAGCCTAGAATTACGGATGAGAAGTGCAAGTTCTATAATTTACGGTTTTCTCCTTATTAAGTTATTTCTTCTAAGCACATTATTTCTAATGTGTTTCAGCATATTCCTTATAAGATCCAGTATCGTTATCATTATATGCACTCAACCCTCTACCTGAGAGGAGGCAGAATGAATGGATAGAGCATATGTTGTACTGTCTGTAGTAGTCGCAGCTGCTTTAATCCTGTCTATAGGCTCATTCCTCTTATATCAATTGTCTATTAATGAAGTTAGCTTAAAACTCTCCCAACTCTCAGGGAAGATTGATGATTTGAAAGCTAAGCTCTCAAACTATGAATACCGTTTGATGAATGTTGAGGAGAATCTATCTAACCTTAGCTCAAATCTAACTTCAAAATCCATCTTAACGATAGCTCAATATAATCTTACAGCTCCAGAGACCGTATACGAGAAAGTTAAGGACTCCGTTGTTCTAATAAAATCTAGAATCATTGTAGAAACAATCTTCGGTAAAACCTATACTTCAGCTGAAGGGTCAGGCTTCGTATACTCTCCAGATGGATATATTATCACGAATTATCATGTTGTAGAGAATGCTGAAAGCATACAAGTATTCTTTCCAGATAGAAGCATATATACAGCAAGTATAGTTGGAGTAGACCCTCACGCTGACTTAGCAGTATTAAAGATAGAGCCTGGAGGAAAGATTCTACACCCACTATCTTTCAGTGATTCTTCAAAGCTTAGAGTTGGGCAGCCTGTCATTGCTGTTGGAAACCCCTTCGGATTAACAGCAACCTTAACCACGGGAGTGATAAGCCAGTTAAATAGACTTCTAGAAAGCCCAGGTGGTAGAGGTATACCAGGAGTAATACAGTTTGATGCAGCTGTAAACCCGGGAAGTAGTGGTGGACCATTACTTGATTATTCTGGGAGGGTTATAGGTGTTACAACTGCTATAGCATCAACAACTGGAGAGTTTGCAGGTATAGGCTTCGCAATACCTTCCAATATTGTTTTAAGAGTTGTTAAATCATTGATCGAGAAAGGGAAATATGAACATCCATGGATGGGTATCGGTGGAATAGATGTTAACATGGAGATAGCTCAATTAATGAATTTAGAGAAAGCCTACGGATTACTAGTTACAGCTATTGCTAGAGACAGCCCTGCAGAGAAAGCTGGATTAAGAGCTGGCACTAGAATGGTTACGCTCTCCGATGGTACAAGAGTAAATATTGGAGGAGACGTAATAATAGGTGTTGACAGCATAGTAGTCTTCGGCTTAGCAGACCTACTATCATACATTGAAGAATATAAGAGACCAGGAGATACTATAACACTGAGAATCCTGAGAGAAAACCGTGAAATGCATCTAAACTTAACATTGGGAGCAATATCATAGAAATAAGACAGGGGAAACAATATTAAACATCTATAATGGGTCAGTCTCATGGCCAAAACATTGAATGGAAGACATTAACTCTGGATTATCTATGGCCAACCTGTTTCTACGTTAAATTTAACTTATGATAGGATGTCTTTGTGTCCGCTAACAAGTTTGAAGAAGATATCTTGAGAACTGTTGAGAAAGCTGTTACATTCTATGGTGGCCAGATATACAGTAGGTTGACGAAGCTAAGTAGTAAGCTTATCGAATTACATAGGATAAACAAGGTTAAGGTAAACCACTCAGTAATGGAGATCGTTATGGGTGCTTACCTAGTAAACCGTGGCTATGAGGTATATGTAGAAGAAGAAGTAGGAAACTCTCTTATCGCAGATATTGTAGCGTATAGAAATGGGAAGAGAATGATTATCGAGATAGAGACAGGTTTTGTATCTCCTGAGAATGCATTAGACCCTCAAAGCTACTTAACGGCTAGAATAATTAGCAAGACTGCAAGATACGGGAAACATGCAGATGTATTCTCTCTTGCAACACCATTACATAACATACTCCAAATACCAGACCTCTACCTAAAACCATTTAAAGAAAGAAGGAAAGAAGAAACGATTATACTAAAAAACCTATGTGATAGATACTACTCTAACCCTCCAATAACACTTGAAGATATAGAGAAATCAGAGATTAAATCAATCTACCTATTAAACATCGATACATTAGAGGTAAGAAAACTAACATTAAGAAAATATGTAAAATCTACAATCTCTAAACTAACCCCCAGAAAAATAGATATCAAAAAATATGTAGAGTGGAGCCAACTCTCGGAGCAGGTAAGAGCTTGAAGCTCACAACCCCACAACTCCCAGGTTGTGGCCCAATGCTCTCATAGTTACACACCCTGGTTAACCGCTTTCGCGGCGTTGTGAGGGTGTGTAACTATACACTGTGAGTATACATGTCGAGGCTCCCCCCGACATGTCCCTCAACAGTGTACCTGATCCTTTTCCTGTTGGCTCCAATATTTTCTGTCTAGGTCTGGAAAATAAGGTTTTCGATTATTAGGGGTGTTCTGTAATACTCTTAGATTATCCTAAGATATTCATATGCATGTTCATGTTAATACTGCTCTCCAATACCGGTTTTCCTTATAAGGTACTTAACAAGTCCATCTTCTATTCTAGAACTACCATCCTCCCTAGTTTAATTCCTCTTAAAGCTAAGTACTTTTTCGGAACAATATTCGTTTTAGGGAAAGCTTATCTACTATTCTAAACAGTTGATTTAATGAAAAGTTATGACGGTGTATGCCTACGTCTTACTAAGATGTAGAATGGGGAAATTGAAAGATGTAATCTCTGAAGTGCAGAAGATTGAGAATGTTAAAGCTGCTTATCCAGTAACTGGTAGATTTGATGCAGTAATAGAAATTGAAGCAGAAGATGTAAAAACGCTATCAAGCCTAGTTATTGAACGTATCCAGGTTATCGAAGGAGTTGAGAGAACAGAAACCCTCCTCTCCTTGGGGTGAGGAAAAATGCCTATTCAAGCATATGTATTCATAAGAGTATTGAAAGGTAATGCCAATGCTGTATTGAGAGCTGTTTCAAGGATTAAAGGTGTAAAATCTGCTAGAATGGTAACTGGAAGATACGATGTTGTAGCATTTGTTGAAGTTGAATCAATCGAAGAACTTGGAAAACTTGTTGCTACAAGGATACATAGAGTAAGAGGCGTACAATCTACAGAGACAGCGGTTGCTATCACATAACCCCCTATTTTTTATTATAGATAAACAACTTCACCATCATGTAAACACGCATATCTTGGAAGTTTATGTTTTATTTCTCTACCTAACTCTAGGATGTGTATAACCTGGAATCCTCTAGAAAATAAGTAGTCTGAGATGAATCTTCTATGGCATCTCCATGGGAATCTTTCCCTACACATTATTACAGTAGTCTTCTGCTCAGCAATAGAGGCTAGCTTCACGAGAGCCTGCTTAGCTCCATTATTAATAGCTAAATATGTAGCATAAGCTCTAAATCCTTCAGACTTGATAGATTTACCGATCCCTATATCTTCAACATCTTCTCCAAACTTTCTAAACCCACCTAGCTCCTTAATCCAAACATAATCTATACTTAACTTCCTCAATGTTTTCAATAGATTATCGTATGAGAAATGCGGTGAGAACCTACTGGATGGAAATCTTCTAACATCAAATAAAATCTGAATAGAATAATCCTGGATAATATTGATAAATTCTTTGAGATCACGGTTTGAGTGCCCTAAAGTATATACGTGTACCACCATATCCATCTATCATAAGTACAAAATACTAGATAAATGCTAGTGAAAGTTCAGTCCAGCATACATCCATTCTACACTATCTACTCAATAGGATATACGATTCTAGTGAATGGTGGTTGACGTTTTTCTTCACGTAAATATGAAATAACCGCAGCTATAATATTCAGTACTGCTGAAGCTAATAATGAATTTCTTATACCTTGTACAAGGTTGGCAATCTGAGATAAAGATTCCATACTACTTCTACCGTTATTAATAAGTTTAGATGACTCACTGGAAGGTATAGTTGTAGATATTATAGCTATTGAGAATGGTATGCTTAGAGCCATACTAGTGTTTATTATAGTACTCCTAACACCTGCAGCTACACCTCTCATTTCGCTAGGCACAGACCCCATAACTGAGCTTGCGTTAGGGCTACGGAATAATCCTACACCAAGCCCAGCCATTACTAACCCTATCAAGAGTATGTTATATTCTAGGTTGATAGAAATATTAGATAAAGTTATTAATGCGATAGCACTAACTATTAAGCCAACTGTACTAAGAATTCTCCCCCCAATCTTATCTGAAAACCATCCACTAACTGGACCGACAAGTATCAATGTTAAGTCGAGAGGTATCAAGCTTAAACCTGCTTGGATAGGTGAAAATCCTGCGACAATCTCAAGATATGTTGAGATTAGGAAAGCTAAAGATGCAAAAGACAATCCATTCAGTAGATTAGATATGTTTCCAGCTGTAAATGTTCTAATCTTGAATAGTTTAAAGTCGAGCATTGGGTAAACGATCTTCCTCTCGACAATTATGAATAATGTTAAGAGGATTAGACTTGTAATGATTAGAGATAATGGTATAGGTGAGGTAATAGCTCCAGAAGTTAAACCAAGCATAAGCAGTGTTAGGGAAGTGGAGAACATAATTGCTCCTGTAAAATCGAATCTTTCCACTCTTGTAGATGGATTTGTCCCCTTTAATCTAAGTCTCGCCCAGAATCCACCGAATACTCCAATTGGGACATTTATCAAGAATAGCGCTCTCCAACCATATAAACTAATTATTACACCACTTAGGGTATAGCCGATTACTGTTCCAGCATTTATTGCTATCTGGTTTACTCCTATACCTAGTCCGAGCCCCCTACCTGCAAAAGCATCTGTAACTATCGCCATAGAATTAACAAACATTAATGCTCCGCCAACCCCCTGTATCGACCTAAAGAATAGTAATTGATAGATATCTGAGGAAAGCGCACATAGCAGTGAGCTTAAAGCAAATATGAAGTATCCCATAGAGTATAGTCTAACTCTTCCATACATATCTCCTAATCTACCGATAGGTACAAGTAGAATAGTTATTGCAAGCCGATAGATGGTTATAAGCCAGCTTCCAATAGCTAGGTCTGCTCTAAGCTCATTTATGACTACTGGTAAACCTACAACTAAGAGACTAGCATCAAGAGAAGCCATAAATATGCCTATAGTAGTAACTGTAAGAACACTCCACCGACCTTCCATTCAACTAAAAAATATACGGGCAACTAAAAAATCCTACATAATGATGATTACATTATAGTATACTCTTACTTTTAGACCATGGATTCAGGGATACCATTGGGGCGAAAACTAATCTTTGGCTTCAGCCTCCTCATCTCCAAAAGCCTAATTACATGGGGGTAGAGTATAACATATTCTTCATCAATACATTTTGAGAGAAGTGGATGAATATTTGAAAGCTTTTCTTGGAGAAGCTCGTAATCTCTCTTTTCACTGAAGCTAAGCATTACAGCTGGATAAACTTGATCACACGGCTTTGCACCTACCTCGATAAGATTCTCTAGAGCTTTCAATTGTAGGTCAAAAAATTCTGGTCTAGCAAGAGTGATCTTATGGAAATCTTCTCTACAGCATCCTTTAAGAGAAACTCTAACAACCAAGTAATTATATTGTACTAGTTTTCTAGCGAAATCAGGGTCGTCCCCAATAATTAAACCATTAGTTTCTAAGACGAACTGTAACTTAGAGTTCTCCAATAATCTTGATAGTTCTAGAATGTGTTCTCTAGAGATTGTTGGCTCTCCTCCACTTAATCTAACCATTCTAAAACCTGAAGAATATGCAATATTTCTTAATTGCTGAAAAGATTGTCTTGGATTACAGTAGAATCCTTTAGCCATTATATGGCTTGCAGACTTCCAGCTCCAACACATACCACATCTCAAGTTACATCCTACAACATCCCCCGTAGCTATACCACCATACCATCTATCTTTCCTAAACCTGTAGTACCTCCTCTCTTCCACGTTATCAACCATCCTAACAACTTTTTCTCTGATATATTCTGTTAACTTTAATGGATCGTACCCCTTCTCTATGCTTATTCCATTCATCTTTTTCACCTTCTAAGTATTTTGAATGGATCTTTCCCTTTACTCAAATATTTTGCACCGTAAAGATACGTAGCAGTCTGCAGCCATCCAGCAGCCACTCCAAATGATTTATACATCTTGTAAGTAATACATCTATCTATTATCTTACAATCATTGCTAATAAAACACTTTGAATATGCACAAAGGTTCTTCAGCGGTATTTTATCATCGGGATCAATTATGCCTAAAGCTTCACCGATTCTAAGTAAGTGTCTATCAACTTGGCTTAGACAGGTTAAGCCTAATGAGAATAACCCCCATCCATGAGCTATCTTGGGTCCACAATACTCTACTGATAACAGCTTCTTACGAATCTCTAAGAATTTATTAAGAGAGTGAGATTCTACTGATAGATTATCTTTGAGTATAGATGTGAGTTTTCCTCTAACCTTGTTAAGCTGTCTAAGCTGGTAACTCCTACCTATATTGTTGAATCTTACATTGGATAGTTTATCTTCAGTCTCAGCTATCTTGAATATCTTCTTCACCCAGATAACCGTATTTCTATAGTAATCTGTATTCCGAGATAAGAAGACTGTATAGAGCATGCCAATCTTATCCCATGGATTGATGGCAATCCCTAGCCCAGGGAATACTTCTAGAAATTTCTCTAAGATCTTCCTTGCGTTCCTACTAGCATTAGCTATCTCTAAGTGGGGGTTAAACCATGCACCACTAAGCATTAATACTTCATTAGGGCTACCAAGATTAAATCTTAGAGTATCAGCTTCACATTCTATTCTTAACCCTCTATTCCATCCATAAAATTTTACGTATCCTCTACTATGTTTCTCAAAGAAAGGTAAAACAAAAGATGCATTAAGAGATTCATCGAGATTAAACTCTCTCCAGACTTCCACATATTGTCCATCTGGATTCAATTGCTTATCGAATATCACCATATTCTTCTTTCACTAACCTCTAGAAATAAAAAATATGTGTACTTTGATTTATGCTTTCATGATAATGGATGCACTTAGAGAAATTCTTAACAGCATAAATCTTATAGCGCTTAATAATAAGGCGCGCACTCAGAGAGGATAAAATTAATAGGGTAGAGGTCATGGTAAGGTGGCCCTCAAGAAGATTCATAATAGATGTATTAGAGGACTCAATGTTAAATTCTAGGTATGGTTGGACCCCTCTGGTTTTGGTATCTACCACTATATGGTTTTTGAGTAGGTGAGGATAGTTTAACAAATACTATCTGAACTATCCTATCACCTCTACGTATCTTTACTGGGAAAGGTCCACCAATCAGCTCTATAGTTAATTCACCTTCAGAGCCTGCATTCACTATCGTGGGAGGAATACTTAAGCCTAGCCTAGCATATGTACTCTTCAAGCTTACAAACCCCATAATATCCACTGGGAGTTTAAGATACTCGATACTAGATAATAGGAGATGCTCTCTAGGCTTAACAATAAATTCTTTACAATCTTCTTGGATAAAGTATCCATTAATGTTTCCTATGTTCTCCAAGTCTAAGACTTTCTTCTTATTTTTCAATCTAACAACTCTTCCATTCACTCTTAAATCTACGCTATTTGGTCCTATGAGGTTATTCTCAAAAACTTCTGAACTAGGTGTTATCAGCAGACCCCTTGAAACATACTCTATTATATCTCTATCACTAAGGATCATACACTACACCTATCGTCTCTACCTCTACAAATTCTGTATAGAATATAATTTAAAATTAAAGTTGGTCACAGTATTTACTAAAGCTTCTATTAGGTGGGCTTTTAGTAAGTAAGTAAAGAATCAACAAGCTATTAAGCTTAGACTCATTAAAATAAAACGTTAAGCTGGGAGCTTCCAAATAGAGTTTTCATGTTTAAGTCTTTATTTATGGATGTTTTAGAAAGCGAGCCTAAACACACAGTTAAATTAGATCCTTAACAGAATACTAAACCTCATAAGTATCAGATAGATTAATTTAATAATAATGTGTAGGATTCTTTTAGAGGATTGACCTACACTTACCTAATTAGATTGTTTGATCCTTGGAAGAGTAGTCTGTGTACTTGCCCAGTAAAGTATTCATTCGACCCATATACTGGATGTAGTCATAGATGCTTATATTGTTATGCATCATCATACATAAAAGAGTTCTACAATTGTAGACCCAAGAAGAACCTCATAGAAATAGTTAGGAAAGATTTAGCGAAGCTTCCCAATAATGCTATTATATCTATGTCGAATAGTTCTGACCCTTATCCTCCCTTAGAGAAAGAATTAAGACTTACGAGAAGATGTATAGAGCAATTTAAGAAGTATCCTGTAAGATTACTTGTAATAACTAAGAGTGATATGGTTGTAAGAGATATAGATTTATTGGGAGAGATTGGAGCTGCAGTAACTATAACTATAACTACACCTGATGATTCTCTAGCTAGAAAGATAGAACCATCAGCTCCACCGCCTTCTAGAAGGATCCAAGCTTTAGCTAAGCTGTCTGAAGAAGGAGTTAATACAGGGTTAAGGCTAGACCCGTTAATACCCTTAGTAAATGATCATGGTTTTAGAGAATTGTTAATTGAAGCAAGAGATGTTGGTGTAAGACATGTTGTATCAAGTACTTTTAAGCCCAGGTTTGATAGCTGGAAAAGAATAATACAAGCTTTTCCTGAACTTGAAGAATCATTAAGGAAACTCTACATAATTGAAGGAGAGAGGATTGGGAGGTCTATGTATCTTGAAAAGAGTATTAGGTTTAAGATGATGAGAGAAATTGCTAAAGAATGTGCTAAGCTTGGATTACCCTTTGCAACCTGTAGAGAAGGCTTCCAAGAACTACATACTTCTCCGACATGTGACGGGAGCCACCTCATTAAAATCAATCAAACCTTAGATAAACAGCATCTAGACTTAATGTATTAAGTGACTTCTATTACGTAGACTTTATACTTTATGAATTCTCTTCCAGCCCACCTCATATCTGGTGGATTCTCTTCATAATCTTCAAATGGATATCTTGCAACATAGTGTTCCTCCTCCTCAGTAACTGGATTATAGACTTTTTTATCTTCATCAATTATCCAGCCTCTGAAAGATATCTTTACCAAGCCTCTATTTTCTTTGATCTTGATTTTAAAATATGACTGCTTAGCTTCACCTCCACTAATATAGTCTGTGAATACTTCAACCATGCAAACGTTAAGTGGTCTAGTTACTTCAAGCTCACTAGATATGCCAATAATATGCTTGAAATCTGAAATATTGTATTCAACGATTTCTCCTCCATCAATAATTAATAAGACTCCTGCTGAGAGATCGTAACCCCTAAGGCTTGGCTCACTACTGTTATTAATTAGTTTTACTGAGAATTCCAAGATTGTACCATCGAGACATCCATCAATTCTTGCATTATTAACAATCTTAACTTTCCCATTCTTACAATATAATTCAACCTCTACGATTGGTCTAGGGAAGAATTCATCTTCATGTATAAAGATATTTATTGTAAAGTTTTGAGAGAATAGTAAATAAATCAGTATTGATGTAAGTATTATGAGTAGTATCAACCTTGCCCTCATCTTTGCCAACGTATTTAGTGTTGTGTGTTGATTATTTATTTCTTAAGGTTGTAAGTGTCAACGAGGTTTTATATCCATTTTTTCCTTCTAAAGTATAGTATCATCCATAAGCCTATCCCAGCCATAATTAAGAGTACTGCAGGGTACCCCCAGACCCATTCTAATTCAGGCATATACTTGAAATTCATACCATATATTCCCGCTATGAATGTTAGAGGCATGAAGACTGTAGCTATCATTGTTAAGATCTTCATAACTTCATTTAATCTATTGCTTACAGCCGAGAAGTATACATCAAGCATATCTGACAGCATTACCTGCAGTGTTTCAGTATTCTCTATAACTCTAACTGTATGGTCGTACAAGTCTCTAAAGTATGGTATAGTCTGGTTATCGATAAACCGGTGCCCAGTTCTCCCGAGCGTACCGATGACTTCCCTCAGAGGCCACATATTCTTATTGAATTGGAGAAGCTGTCTCTTAAATCTATGGATTGCTTGAAGTGTACTTGATGTTGGATTAGTAGTTAACTCATCTTCTAATTCTTCTAATCCGTCTTCTATCTCTTCTAAAACTAGAAAGTATCCATCGATTACTTCATCTATTATAAGATAAAGTAGATAATCAATACCCATCCTCCTAATTATGCCTCTTGAAGATTTTATCCAATCGATAATCTTCTGGATGGCCGTGTTTGTTTTCTCTTCTACCGAGATTAGGAAGTTTTCTCCAACAATTATGCTCATCTGCTCGGATAATAATTCCTTCTCCAATGGGTCAAACTGGAATATCCTTAGTACAATATATGTATAGTTATAGAATTCTTCAATCTTAGGTCTTTGGTCAGTGTTTAGGATATCTTCTAGAGTTAAAGGATGGATGTTAAACTTTTCAGCGAGTTTCGTTATTTTTTCTCTATCTAATAGACCACAGACTTTTATCCATGTAACCTTCGATTTATCAGTTAAAGCTGAAAATTGATTGATATCCTTAATAACATCTTCCCGATAGAAACCTTCACTATACTCTATCACTCTAACCTCCGTATCTCTAATGGTTGTCTCTCCTCTATTCAACCAGATTACACCTTACGGATTGCTATGAATAATGGTATTAACCTTATTAAAAAGAGTATCCTGCTAATATTTCGCTACAATATAACCTGATAAAATTATCAGTGCGCCTCCTACGACTAGTTGAATAGAAGGTGTCTGACCTAGAAATAGAACACCAAAGATTGTTGCGCTCAATGGTTCAAGATATGTTAAGATTACTGCTTTCTGTGCTTCTATCAACCCTAGTCCATGAAAATATATTGTTACAGCAAAAGCTGTATTAATGAAACCAATCAACAATAGTAGTGGAAGAGCTTCTTCTCCAATATAAATTGTATGCAATGTTGAATAAACTATGATTGATAAAAATATTAATGTGAAAGAATAAGTGTATGAAGCTAAAATATAGCTGGGGTATTGCCTGCGGATCTTCTTAGAAATTAAGATAAAAATGGCATAACATAACCCTGATAACAATCCGTAGACTACTCCTAGGATACTCATGCTTCCTCCATGAATCTGTTCATGAAATATTAGTATGACTCCTACCATAGATAATGTTAGGGATATGATGGCTGCTACTTTGATCTTTTCTTTCAGGAAGACTGGAGCTAGTAGCGCTACGAATATAGGAGCTAAGTAGTTTAGTAATACTGAAACTGCAATAGGGATTAGCTTCATTGAAGAGAATAAGAATCCCCATCCTAGAGCATTCATAAGTCCATTAAAAATTAGCAGTCTCCACTCAATAGCTGCTTTAATGAATTCACTTCTTTTCACGGTAAAGGTTATCGGTGTTAATATCAATGTTGCTAGCAAAGTTCTGTAAAAAGCAATTAGAAATGGATCTGCTTGGATAAAATTGACTATTACACCATTCGACCCCCAGATAACTGCAGCAATACTTACAAATACGAAACCGACCACATTATTAAATCGTTGAGTCACTTTACCTTACCTGTGATGGATATCAAGGTTAGCCATTCTTATATTTGTCTTCGAAGAGTTCTCTATAAGATCTCGCTCTTCTACGTTGAGCTTCCAACTCTAAATCGAACTCTGTTCTGATACCCATTTTATTTAATTTCATGTTAGCTTCTATAATGTTTCTTGATTCTGAGACAGCTTTTGCAATCGGGCTAAGACTATAGGTTTTCTCCGTATTAAGGTAAAATGTTATCGTTGAGATGACCGATGTTTCTACTTTGTAGAGGTCTTCTCTTATACCGATGCTTCCTTTAAACCCTCTAAATGATAATAATGCAATCCTGCTTACTTCACTAACCATGCCATCAATTAGCTTTTCAAGCACCTCTACGTCTTCCTCAGTCATCCCATAAGCTCCAAGGTATCCCCCAATAGAAGCAATCTCTGAGAGATAACTCAGTATTTCTTCTAAAGATAATTCTCCATCACATCCTGCTGCGAATACTCCTATGAGGTTTCTATTCTTCATATAGTATAGTGATGCAAGCATTACTGAATCGCAGAGAGGAGACCTAAGATTTTTCTCAATTCCTCTAGCGAGTATGTCTCCTCCACCATCTACTCCTATTAGTAGGTTGGCTCCAAGTTTTGAGAGAGCTTCATCAAGCCCCTTAGCAGTCTTCTTAACACCCTTCGTAATATCTACTAAGACTACTTTTTCACTAAGCCTCTCAGATAAGTATGAAGCTTGGAGTTTTACGCCATCTTCTGTAACTGTATCTGGACCACCAATACATACAGTCTCAGACAGCTCCTCAATATTTACAAGTTCTTCTAATGGTCTTGGACCTGGTTTAGGATCTAGTATGAATCTTTCCCAAGCAACACATCCTATATACGCTTCTACCCCTAACCTCCTTAAGAAATTCCTAGTAGGTATAGTAGCGAATATATCTCCCCCTCCTCCAATCCCTAGGACTAAAGCTCTATCACATTCCTCTAAATACCTGAACAATTTAACTCAATCATTTAAGATGTAACGTCTACTCTATAAATTCAATCTTGGTTGCCTATCCTTATATTTTTATCCTGCTTCATTACTCTTAGAGACTAGGATATGCGGAGAGAGGGGCGGAGACTTCTACCCTTCGTCCCATCTCCTAGAGACGTAGTTGAGAAGATGCTAAGTATAGCCGACCCCAAACCAGATGAACTACTAGTTGATCTTGGATCAGGAGATGGTAGAATAATATTATCGGCTGCAAAAGATTATAGATGCTGGGCGTTAGGTATTGAGAAGAATGAAAATCTAGTAGAATTAACTAGGAAGAAGATCGCTAGCATGGGTCTAGATAAAGCAACAGTTTTAAGAGGAGACTTATATAGTTATGATTTTTCAGAAGCAGACGTACTTACACTATATCTACTTCCTGAGGTACTTGAAATACTGGTTCCGAAGTTCAAGAAAATGAAGAAGGGTGCAAGAATAGTCAGCCATGATTATATGATTCCAGGTCTCAGCCCCTCCGAAATCTACGAATTAAGATCCATGGAGACTAGTAGACCACATAGAATATATGTGTACTTAGTTAAGTAGCTAGGCACAGACTCTTTAGTCGCCCTCATTATGCTAAGGCGATGAAGTTGCAGTAAAGTGAAGAGTAAGAGTGGAGTCTAACGAGCAAATGTCTTCACAATACTTAGTAATGCTTTAATAGCTTCCTCAGCTTCTTCTCTAGATACTTTTCTACTCTTATTAATAATCTCACTTAGCTTCTCTGTTAATATTTCTATCGGGTCTCTACCATATAATTCTATTCTTATCTTCTCTACCATGACTGGTTCAGGAGATATGAAAGCTCCTTTTAGAAGTAGTTCATCGTCTAGTTTAATGGCTTCTAGTAATCCAACATCTAGGTCTCCTAACCTAATCTTGTATAAGCTGTCTCCAGTTAATGTCTTACCAATTTCTTCTACGATGAGCCTACCTTCGATAATCTCTTTTACATGTCTTACTGCTTCTGCTACAACTTCATCTATCTTCTCCTTCGGTATCCTCTTGTATGCCTCGATCCTTAGATTATCATAATCCCATCTTAACTCTCTACCATAAACTTCATACTTAATATTTATTCTAACGACATCCAATTTATCTAACTTCAACTTCTCAACAAGGATATGATAGAGAAAGGTATTCAATTCTCTCGAAGCTCTAGCAACATCTTCCTTACTTAATTCTCCAGACTTAACCTTCTCAGCAAATTGTGCAAATAAAGCTTTCCTTAATTTATCAGCGTATGCTCCAGCTATCGTAAGCCCTGACCTAACCTCTCCCCTCTCCCCACCGTTTTCCATACCCACTAAAAATATATTGGTAGAAGTAGTAAATAGATTTTACTAAAATATTTTGGCCACTCTGAGGCTTAACTAGATCATCTGTAATCAGCACAACCCTATCGTTGAACTCTATGTTGAAATCTTTTTATCTTAAAATGATTGATTTAACTTCATGAATACCTTAAAGTCTCTCATAGAAATACTTGAAAAATCTACAAAAGTTTCAGTTATAGAAGAAGCAGAAGCTGCAGTAGTAGTATCTGAGAAGGGTGGAAGGATTATAGGAATATTCTTAGATAATTCGCCAAATCTTTTATGGGTTCATCCTAGACTTGAAGAAGCTCTAGTTAGAGGTGAATGGAATATCGGGGGTCTAAGATTATGGGTCTCTCCTGAACGCAATTTCTTCTATGCTAACCCAGAAAAATTTGAAGAATGGTTCTGCCCAACAGGATTGGATCCTGCAGAATATAAATTAATGAAGACAGGCTACATGAGCCTCTTGTTAGAGAGTAGAATATCAGCATACGATAATCTCCTGCATAGTAATCTCGAAGGCTTCATCAGGAGGGAGATTAAGTTACTGGAAGTAAGCAGGCGGCATCTTAAACTCTGGATACGTGAAGGAATTATAGGAGAATACGTAAGCAGGGTTAATCCGTGGATTCTAGCCCAAGTACCTATAGGATTAAGAAATGTAGGTACTGTTCTTGTACCAGTCAAGAAGAAGTCTGAACCCATACACTATTTCACAATAATACCTAAAGATAGATTATACGTAGATAGTGACCATATCTCATTTAAGATAGATGGAGAGATGGTTACTAAGCTAGGTGTAAGACCTGAAGATTTGAGAGAGACTGGCAGAGGGGAGATAGCGTATATCACGTAGATAAGTAAAAAGCTTTGGTCAGCTCTAATCTTGTCATCATCCAGCCTACCTATAAGCCAAGAAGATTGTTTAGATACTCCAAAATACAATCCTGAAGGGTATAGAGCAGCAATACAATCATATAATTCTGGACCAGAGTCTTTTCCAGACGTAAAATTCGGAGAAATAGAACTACAACTCACACCTACAATGAATATTAATGGAAGAATATTTGGAACAGTTGAGTATAACTTGACAGCTTTAATAGGAAGCCGTGAAGAATTGCTAGGTAAAGTAAAAAGGTTACTGAAGATTAGGAAGCCGAAGATCTATCAGTAGTTATTCTTATTTCTCAAATCTTCTCCTTAATTCTGCTAAGACATCACTTAAGCTTCTATAGCTTTCTTTTCTTAACTGTTTTAGGATTACAGACGCTGGAGCCCTCGTCTTCGAATCTACGTCAATAAGCTTCCACCCATGCTTCTTTACCAGTTCATTTTTAGTTGTTGGGAATACAGCATCACTTAATACTTCTGCAAGGGAGTCTATTCCATAACTACTCGTAACAGGTGGTAGTTCATCTTTCTTTATGAATCTCTCCATTCTAGCAGCATCAAGGTACATTGAGATTCCATGGAAACTTAGATAGACTTTTCTAGATTTTCTTCTATCAGCTCTCTCCTTGATTAGCTTAAGGTCTTCATCTGTAAATTGATATATATTATGTTCACCTAAACCAAATAGTCTACTATATGATATTTCCTCATCATCATAGGGTGGTTCTTCTCTAGAATAATCTGTTATAGGTATTATACCCATGCTCTGAAACTCATCTAATGATTCTCTACTATCACTATACCATCCGCATCTAGGTTCTAGAGCCATCCTAACCTCATTAAACTCAACCTCTCCTAAGATGCTTTTTAGGTTTTGAAGGATATATTGTAGACTTAGATTCTTCGGTGTCTCTAATACTAGTACTCTAGAATTGAGGATTCTACATATCTCAAGCATTTCTTTTAAAGCTTTTAATGTATTATTTGTTAATCTTAATGCTTCTGAATGTGTAATGATTCTATTTGCTTTAACCGTGAACTCGAAATCTAATGGGACACGCTTTCTCCATGAAACTATAGTCTTAAGGCTAGGTAATGTATAGAAAGTTGAATTAACTTCAACGAACTTAAATGCTAATGAATACATTTTCAACGGGTCTTCATTTAATACCTTAAAGTAATGCCACCCACCACACCCAACAACTATCTCTGTCCTAGACATCCTCTAATGCTAATATATGAAACTCGTTTTTAAGAAATTTCCTAACAATCATCTCATAATACAAGTAGCCGTATAACCGAGAGATTATACCAGTTGTTATAATTATATGCTTTACTCTAGAAAAACTAGAAACCTACATAACCTAGTTATTGATATTACTAGGCTTAGAGATTGTCAAGAGTCTTCATAGGGACTAGTGGATGGAGTTACTCAGACTGGGAAAACGTATTCTATAAGTCTGAGAAGCATAAGCTAAAGAGATACTGCATGGTTTTCAATACAGTTGAAGTAGACTCAACTTTCTATTCATACCCCTCACTAGAACTAGTAAAAGGATTAGTGAATTCTACTCCTGATGGTTTTGTTTTTACAGCTAAGTTACCATCCTTAATAACTCATGAAAAGAAGCTTGATATCTCAAAAGGAGTAGAGAAAGACTTAGATAGATTCCTAGAGTTTATGCAGCCAATTAATAAAGCTGGGAAACTGGCTTCCCTACTCATACAGCTGCCTCCAAGATACAGTTATGATAAGTATTCTGAAGTATTCAGAGAATTCCTGAATCTCACAGTTGGGGAATTCAGGTATGCTGTAGAGTTTAGAGATTTTTCGTGGCTTAGAGAAGATGTCTTGAATCTACTCTCAAAGTATGATGTAGCGTACACTATCGTTGATGAACCACTCCTTCCACCCTATACCTACGTTACTACAGATTTCGCATACATTAGATGGCATGGAAGAGGTAGAAATCCATGGTACTACTACCATTATAGCTTGAGCGAATTAAGTGAGTGGAAACAGAGGATCCTAGAAGTAAGAGATAAAGTCGGAAGAGTATACGGATACTTTAATAACCACTTTAAAGGCTACGCTGTACACAATGCACTTCAAGTCCTCGAAATCCTCGAAATAATCACACCTACCCAGAGAAAAATCCTCGAAGAAGTAGAGAAGAATCTTCAGGAAGTAAAGATACAGCAACCTAGTCATATCCTTTATCTTCTTCCAGAGAAGCTTCCTGAGAAAATTGAAGAATTACTTGGAATGCTAACTGATAAGGTAAGGTTGAAGAGAGCAAAAGAGATTACAGAAGACTTGATTGAGGTAAGAGAAATAACTGAACAACATCTATCTGCAAAAGTAAAAGATTACAATATCGTAATAGATTTAGAAAAACGTATAATAATCCATGATTGTGCTGACTGGTCTAGAACTAGAACTTCATTAAGCTTCTGTAAACATTTAAACGCTTTGATCCTCAACATAGATGAAAGATACGCAAGGAGAATCCTAGAAGATGTGATTATCAATAGGAGCCTCTGGTCATTTATAGAGAATGTTTGAACTTATTGACACAATAAAAGTTTGTGAAAGCACATCTTACAAGTAGGATTTCTCGAATCAATTTATTAAATGGTTTTGACATAGTTCTTTAGACCTAGATGGCGCTAATAAGCTCGTGGATTACTCTACTCATCTCAATAATAATTGTTGTATTCTTAGTTTTCAGAAAAGTGAACGTGGGTATTGCACTAGCTTTAGGTGCAATTCTATATGGTACACTATCATTAGGAGCTGAGATCTTTAAAGCTACTGTAGATGCGTTCGACTTGAAGATGTTTCAAACATTAGTTGCATTAACTCTCTCAATGTTTCTAGCAGATATATATAATTCTGTTGGAGCTTCCCGCTTACTTATCGAAAGCTTTGAAGTCATTGGTCCAAGGTTTGCTGCATTTTCAACACCTGCGGTTATAGGTTTACTTCCAATGCCCGGTGGAGCCTACGTATCAGCTGTAGTCGTTGACCCATTGTACAATAACATGGGGTTAAAGAGTGATGTAAAGACTTTCATAAATTACTGGTTTAGACATCTATGGATAACTACTTGGCCTCTCTACCAGGGAGTAATCCTAGCTTCTGGATTGCTAGGTCTCTCATCAAGCTACATAATGATGTTAAATATGCCTATAACCTTAGCAGCTTTAGTATCGGGAATCATATTTGGGTATAGAGAGATAAACAAAAATACACATAGAGTAAAGAAGGCTCCTGGGAGTGATCTGAAGAAGATGGTGCATGCTTGGCCTTTCATCTCAATAGCATTGTTATCGATTGTATTTAACTTGAATATTGTTTTATCCATAGCTGTAACTTTGATTATTTTCATCCTAGTATACAGACCAATGAAGGAGAAATTAATTCATGCTTTAAAGTATTCAGTTAATTCAACGTTTATACTGATAGTTGTATTCTCATTCATCTTCAGTAAATATATTGAGAAGACTAATGTAGCCCATTTCCTCGCAGATATCTTATCAGGCTATGCAGACATAGCTGTTTTCTTAATACCACTGGTAATTGTTATTGGAACAGGTGTAGAGTTTACATATATTGCTTTAGCTTTCCCACCCCTTCTACCATTATTTAATCCTGAGAGGCTTCTACTATCATTCGCTGGAGGGTTCGTTGGAGCAATGCTTAGCCCTGCACATGCATGCCTCGTGATGTCAGCAGAATATTACAAAACAGAGCTACCAAAAACATATAGGTTAATCTTGCCAGCCACAATTCTAACAGCAACGCTTGTGATACTATATGTTCTCTTCAGTTAGCTCTAACATCAAAAACGTATAAAGAGAGATCACAGAAAATATGTCCGCTAAATTGTGAATCTTTTAGGGAAACGGTTATAAAATCATTACTCAACATCATATTTATGAGCTTGAAGCCAGGTTTAATTTTTAGAGAAAAGTATATTGTTACATCTGAGTATACAGCTAAACATCTCGGTTCAGGTGGAGTTGAAGTTTTAGCTACACCTGCTATGATACTTTTCATGGAGCATACATGTAGAGTTAACTTAGATAACCTTCTTACACCAGACCAAACAACAGTCGGTATACATGTAGATGTATATCATGTAAAACCTGCACCGATAAATTCTGAGATCCTAGTAGAAGCGAAATTGCTTGAGATAGATGGTAGAAGATTAATCTTCTATGTTACAGCATACTGGAAAGATAAATTAATAGGATACGGTATACATGAAAGATACATCGTAGATAAAGAAGATTTCATTCGGAGAATCAGGTGATTTCATTGCTAGTCTATCTCTTTTCCCAAGAGGAACTATAGAAAAACACAACCACCTAACTATGCATAACGGTAATTCATGATATTTAATAGGTTCTTAACGATTTTAACTATTAGTAGATTTCATGTTCTATCTAGCAAAACTCCAGAATCAGCTACAGGCGGGCTTAGCGATGAAGCTTTTAATGAGAACTTTTATGAAGTTTACTAAGGTAATCTTAGAAGAATTTTTCTAAGCTTGTTACTCCGATTATTTTTTCGAAGTCTAGGTCTAATGCATCAAAGACTTGCTCAAAGGTTGATGTTAAGTACTCTACATATTTATCAACGTCTACCTGGTCTTTACGTGCGAACTGTAGTGGTGTTACACCATCTTTATCTTTAGTCTTCACGTATTCGATGATGTCTCCTGAGCTTACTTGTATTCCTTTCTGGATCAGTTTCCTAGCAGCTTTAACATGTGGAGGCGTAGTCTTAACATACTTCTCTACACCCCTCGATAACATAACCCTGAATGATAATTCTTGAAGCTCAAACTCTCCATTCTTAAGCTTATTGTACCATGTTCTAACTATTTCACGTATTGTGTCTTTCGCTTCCCTGAGACTGTCTTCATCTTTAACTTCTTGGAGGACTCTAATCATTTCATCAAATGCATCTTTAATGAATCTAGGTATATGCTTCTTCTTTCCAGTTAACCCTTTAACATCTACTACGCCTTTATCTGTTAATCCTAGATAATTCTTCTTCCTCATCGAGAAAACGATATAATTATATTTCTTATCTATCTCAAGGTCTAGGTGTAGATTCTTCCTCGCCCAGTTAAGCATTTCTTCTATTGCTTCTTCATTTTTTGCTTTAAGGAAGATTGAGTCTGTATCTCCATATATTACTTCGATATTCATTGATTTAGCTTTACTAATTGTTTCAAGGAATACGTATCTAGCGATAGCTGTCGTACTTTCAGCAACTGGTGGACAGTATAGTGGGAAACCTTCAAACCCGAAGACACCGTAAGCAGCATTTAAGAATACTTTCAGAGCTCTCTGGACTACTCCATACCATCTTCTCTGAAGATCTTGTAGATTTTTATCACTACTTAATGGCTTATATATTCTAACCCTAATATCTCTTAAACATCCAATCAATTCACTCTGTATTCCTCTTCTCTTCTTACATATCCAGTGGGTAGTCTCTGGGACAATGTTATCTTGACATTCTTCATGTACGCATCTTACAGTCTCGTAGCTTAGATTCCACTCTTTTAGGATAGATGGATATAGAGAAGCAAAGTCTAAAACGATTACATTAAAATGTACCCCAGGTATAGGGTCGACGACTATTGCTCCTCTATACTTTTTCCCTTCGATAACAGGTTTAGTAGAGATTACTCCTTTCTCTTCTATTAGCTCATCAGACCTAGGTATAAGGTACCCCCGCTTCCTATGTTCATAATATAGTAAACTCTTTATCCATCCTGAAACACCATGTCTACAAACATCTTCTATAGGAAGCCTGCTAATCCTAGAGATAACAATTAGCAATTTTAGTAGTAGTTCATCATCAAATGTTAGTAGTTCATGGACGAGTAATGCATCATAAAAGCTATATCTTGCTAGCTCACTACTAGTTAGCTGGCTAATCGGTTTATCTATTAATACTTTCCCCTTACCTATTAATGATTGAGCTATTGCTTCGAGTGTATGTTCTCTATACTTATTATCGAAAGCATATACTTGGATGCTCTTATTATTGAATAATCTATAGAGGTCGATGTGGATGCCTTTCCTTAATGATGCTCCTTCTCTACCAAGGGTTATAGGTATCTTTTCTTTGGGGATCTTAAGCTGTTCACCTCTATGTCTAAGATATGGCATATCGAAATCGTCTCCATTAAACGTGGCCACTATGGGGTATTCTTCAATTACTTCATAGACTTTTTTCAGCATCTCAACTTCATCATCGAAAACCTTTACAGTAAACTCAGTATTTCCTTCTACTTCAGTGAAATTAGGAGTCTTTAATAGGTAAACTTCTCTTCTACCATCGCTTCCAACCATAGAAACTGCAACGACTTTATCTTTAGCCTTATCAGGAGATGGGACACGTGTAGCTATAGGTGAGAGAACCTCAATATCTATTGATAAATGTTTAAGTTTACACTGCTCCGCCTCCATTAATGTTATCCATTCTTCAATAATCTTCTTATCATCTTTTGATAAATCTGGAAAATATTTCTTGATTATCTTCTCAATCTTATCTCTATCTGGCTCAGCTGGTAAGAGTTTTCCACCATCTAGACGATATGGAATACTCGGTATAAGCTTCATATCATATAGATAACAGAGATGGTAAGGTATATCAGCTTCCCATGCTCTCAGCTTCTCTCTAATAGAGTTTGATGTACCACCAATAGCTAGCGGGTCACTAGCATAAATCTTAGTAAGTTTTATTTCTCTATCTCTGAATAAATCATATTTCTTCTCAACTTCAATCTTTACTACTCCTTGAAGTTTAAGATTCTCTACTTCTTCAGGGCTTTCTAAAACATAACAATATGGTTTATGACCTGATTCATCATACAGAACCTCTACCTTATTGTCATCCATATTTAAAAGCTTCAAGTATGCTTTACCTTCTCTACCATCGTAAGCACATCCCAATAAGAAATAAGACTTAAACTTCAGATGCTCATCGAGGCTAGTCTGACCCATCCTAAAGTTACAAGCACATCCTTACTTATTTCCTTTTACAATCATGGATACTTATCTATGAAAATATTAATAGGATGGTTCGGACTGATAGGTGGGCTATAACCAGTGGACCCAGAAGCCATTATACTTTCTATAGAAGCTCTTAGACTATCTCAGGAGACTGGTATCTCTCCTAGCTCTGCATTATATCTAGTAGCAAAGAAGAAGAGATACACTATTAAAGAATTAAGAATGGCTAGGAAGATACTGCATACCTACTCTATTTATAGAAGATCAGCTTCAAGATATCTAGAAAATATTATATCTGAATCCATGATAGATTGGGTGAGTAAAACTATACTTGAACTTATTTCATCATGTATAATCGGTGGGATAGATTTTGGAGACATTACTGTATTAGTATCTAAGTTAAGGCAGTCTATGGGTAAGAATTGGCCAGAAGAGCTTGAAAAACATCTTGGCGTCTTAAGATTAATCCATTTAAGACCTATGGTAGAGGTAAATTATCCTAAGTGGTTTACAAGATACCTGGAGAAAATAATGGGTAAGATGGATGCAGAATACTATCTAGATTTTCAAGATAGGGTTAATCCACCAATGTATGCATCACTGAATACCTTAAAGATGGATGAAGAGAAGATTCTAAAATTAGCAGAAGAGAGAAATATAGTCCTTAGAGAGGATAATAGGATTCCGGGCATATATCTTGTAGAAGTTTCAAACACTAAAGCGTTAAAAGACTTAATGAACCAGGGGCTAATAGCTATACATGATTTCTCAAGCTACTATGCAGTAAAGATTTTGAAACCAAAGCCTAATGAATTTGTATTAGATGTATGCTCAGCTCCAGGAACTAAGACTTGGCTTACAGCATTAGAGATGAAGAATAGAGGGGTAATTGTATCTATAGATTCATCATGGAAGAGGATTAAGAGCCAAGTGAAGAGAATGAATTTCCTTAATGTAAGAATAGTTGAAGTGATTCAAGCAGATGCTACGAAACCTCTACCGATAAGACTTGAAGTAGACAAAGTGATAGTTGACCCACCATGTAGCTCTACTGGATTAATATGGAGAGAACCATTCTATAGATGGATTATTAAACCTAGACATATTAGAATGTTCTCAAACCTCCAGTCGAAAATACTTCAAAACTCATCAAGACACGTTAAGCAAGGAGGATACCTAATATACTCAACATGCAGTATAACAATCGAAGAAAACGAGCACGTCATAGAAGATTTCCTAAGAATAAATCCTAACTTTGAATTAGTAGAACCATCTCTAAACATAGGCTCACATGGTTTAAGAAATCTAGCTGAAGCTCGTAGGCTCTACCCACATACTGATATGTGTAATGGATTCTTCATAGCTTTACTCATAAGAAGATACTAATATAATCAGCCGTTAATGAGATTACTAGTGTAATTATTGTTAATGATCTAATCATTGGAACAAGTAGACTTATTGGATATTCTAAGTTAAACACACCTGTAGAATTGATTTCTACGCCTAGTGTAAAGAAGAACATATGGAGATATAGTTAATGTACTGCTTTACTTATGTCTTCTAGAAATCTCTTAATCGCAGAAATAATTCCGGGAAAAGTTCTTTCATCTGCTTTTTGAGCTAGTTCTATATCACTTATATTTTTGCTTTGAAGCCATTTTTTGATTCCATCTTTTGATGGGTCTACCTTTTCTCCATAGAATAATTCTATAACTTGAGCTAGATTTTCTTCAATACTTTTCTTAAAACCGTTAATCGCCATGTATATCTTTGAAGTTTTTACGCCTCTTTTAACTTCTAACATGTATGCATACTCATCAATCTTAGTAAAATCTTTTATTTCAAAACCATATTCTTTAGTGACTCCTCTCAAGTATTCTTCACTCTCAACATGCTCACGGTCAATAACTATTATGTAGGTAAAGGGTAAGGTAATGTAATCCATTAATTTAATTATAGCTTTAAGAGCTTCTGATAAACCTGTTAGATGTTCAATGAAAGGTGTTGAAAGCACTACTTTATGATTAAACTTAGATGCAATAGTTTTAAACACTCTTTTGTCTAACGCTCCATTCCCAAAGATAACGTATGCTTGAACCTTTTCTCGTGAAGCCTCAACTAATTTCATATCTGTAGTTCTTCTATAATTCTTCTAATATCAATCCTGGATTCAAGTAAGCTTTCAACTTCATCTAATGTAAATTGACGTGATTGAATGGCCCCGTTTCTCCTCCTTAATGTAAATATCTTGCAATTAGCTGGATTTATCATTATAAGGAATCTTAGGATATCTATGCTCTGTGTTGTTATAAAGATCTGGATCTTATTAAGCTGAGCAACATCTATTATAAAGCTGAGTATCTTCTCAAGACCTGTTGGATGCTGATGTATTTCGGGATCTTCAATTAGAGCAACTGTATGGTTCATGGTTGATAATATTAAGGCTAAAGCCATAGATGTTCTCGCTCCATCACCAAGATCATCAACCCTTACAGCCGTTTGTGAAAGACCAACCGTTAAGGAATGTTTTCCTAAGCCCGTCGAAATATATGATATTAATTCAGCATCTGGTTCATAAGCTTCTCTTATAAGGTTGATAACTATCTTATCCAATCTTTTTGCAAATACTCTGGGCCAAACACTTTCTTCGATGAAATTCATTCGTGTGTAGAGCATCTTATCAATAAGAGTGCAATCTCTTAGGAATTCTATTTCTTCTTTAAAAAAATCAAGAATCTCAACGGGGCTTCCTCTCATTATAACATTATTCCTCTCATCGATAACGTAGCCTTCGGGACTTACATAATGTTGATTCTTTCCAAGAAAGATCATTTTATTCATATCAGCTGAAGCAAGCATTCCACGAATTGTGTATGGTATTATGAAATTCATAGTTTTACCTGAGCTAAAGCTTAACGTGAATTCTATGTTTTGACCAGTATTCATAGAGTACCATAGAAAACTTCTTGATTCATTCCAGCCCCCTCTCTCTGTTCTTCTATACGCGATTACATCGAATTTGTTTTGCCTCCTTATGTTGTCAATAGATTCAGCCCATGCTGAGGCAGCATATATTGCTTCAAGAATAGTTGATTTTCCAGCTCCATTAGCTCCGATAATAATATTTATGTCTGCGAACCCCTCAATCTTACCAGTTTTTATTCCTCTAAAATTATTGATTGAAAGAGATGTTATCAATAGTATTCCCTCTGCCTAAAAATAATGATTAGGAACAACTATAAAATCATACCTTAAAGATTTCTAGAAAAACTTCACCTTAAATAAAAATCTTTACTTATAGATTACTCTGTGTTAATTAGATAATAGCGACTCCAACTTAGCATTGTATTTATAGTTGTTTAGAGATTTAGTTCCTGAAGACAGCTTGGAGACTTCAGTAAATGAAGTAGTTTGGGTGCGTAGGTGATGTCTCAAGATTATGAAGAGTTGAAGCGTATGTTCTCGTTCCCCGTTGAGTTGAGATATGAAGGTAGAGCTAGGTTTCTATCTCCCCTCTTACCGAGTAGTAGAGGTTTTGCTCCTTCTTCTCTTCCTGCTTTCTTTAATCCAGCTTCGAAATTGAGTAGGGATTTAGCAGTACTCTTCTTAAAAGCTTACTTTGAGGATGGGAAGATAACTCTCTGTGAGCCTCTTGCAGGTACTGGTGTTAGGAGTATTAGGATTATCTTAGAGACTGGTCTAGTAGATTATGCTTTAGCCAATGATATATCTAAGAATGCATATGAATTGATTAAAGTAAATGCTAAACTAAATAATGTTGAAGATAAGCTTGAAGCATCCAATCTTGATGCAAATGAACTACTTGCATCTAGAGGTAGAGGTAAACCTAGATTCAATTATGTTGATGTAGATCCTGCTGGTTCTCCTGCAAGATTTATGGAGAATGGTTTTAGAGGATGTGGGAGAAACTCTATCCTTGGAGCTACAGCAACCGACCTCTCAGCATTAACGGGGTCTAAACCATTGTCATGCTTAAGAAAATACGATTCACACCCTGTGAAAACTCCTTTCTTAAAAGAAGTAGCTATAAGGGTTTTAGCAGGCTTCATGGTTAGAACAGCTGCTAGAATAGGATTAGCCGCTGAACCAGTCTTCGCATTCTTGAAAGATTACTATACCCGGGTCTTCGTAAAAGTTTCTCCAGGAATAGATCGTGCCAAGAAGATTCTTAAACAGATCGGCTGGATATGTTATTGTCCCAGATGCTTAGCATTATATACATATAGGGTTAATGATGTACCAGTATCTTCATGTACTAGATGCTTATCACCTCTACTTTCTGCAGGGCCTCTATGGCTTGGAAAGTTATTCAGTGAAGAAATAGTTAGGAAGATGCTTGAACATGCTTATGGGGGGCTTGATATTTATCGTGAAGCAGCAAGTTTACTAGAATATATGCTTAATGAAGATACATCATTGATAGGTTACTACCCTGTAAATACAATATCATCTATTCTCAAGGTAAACCCTGTTAAACCTAGAATAATAGTAGATAAGTTAAGGGATAGAGGATACAGAGCATCTTTAACGCATCTAGATTATTCAGCTTTTAAGACAGATGCACCACCCGAGATAATTAAAGATGTATTCTTATCTCTTTCTAGTATGTAAGAGAAGACATGATTGCTTAACTTTATTATGCTTAAATTTTAAGTAACGGGTAATCTACATCCTTAAATTAACTATAGCAATTAAATTCTATGGTATAGAATGGTTCGGAACTGGGCTGAAGAAGCATATAGAGATATTTTTAGAAGAAGAGCTAAGACTGAAGGCTTCAGGTCTAGAGCAGCTTATAAACTGCTTGAAGCAGATAAAAGGTTTAGATTGATTAAGAAGGGGGACATAGTTGTAGAGCTTGGAGCATGGCCTGGAGGTATGACTCAAGCAGCTTCTAGACTTGTTGGAGAAACAGGTTTAGTAATAGCTGTAGATATTAGAAAGTTTAAAGCATTCAGTGAATCGAATATAATAACTATTAATTCAGACATTCTCGAAGAAGAAGATACTGTACAAAAGATACTACAAGTTCTAAATGGGAAACAAGTCGATGTAGTTATCTCTGATGCTTCTCCCAAATTTACGGGAATTAGAGACGTGGATATTGCTAGGCAGATAGAGTTAACAGAAAAATCATATAATATCTCTCACAAGTTGGTTAAGAAAGGAGGCTCAATAATGTTGAAAGCATTAGAATGCCGTGAACTTGAGCTTCTTGAAGAACAGATAAGGTCTTCTTTTAGTTATGTAAAGAGGTTTATCCCTTCAGCTACTAGAAAAACGAGTTCAGAAATATACCTTATAGGATTGAAGAGATATTGAAGACGATGGTTTCAGGCTTGATTTTCCTCAATGTTTTTTGAGGAGCTATATGATGAGATTAACCACTCTTCTATCCATACACAGGTATTCGGTGAAACCGTACCCTGCTTACCACATACATTATTGTATATACAGGATGGGCAGGGAGCACCCTTTATAGGTTCAAGGGTAACCTGCCTAATTAGTGGGACAAGCCTTCTAGTCCACCTATCTTTAGCGAATTCTTTAACTCTCTTTACTATTCCCTTCTTCTCTAATTTTATAGCAATCCTAGAACCTTCTCTACTAGTTACTCCAAGCTTATGCCATAATTCTGATTGGAGTAAACCTTTATCCTCATATTTAAGAAGGAGCTTTATGGCTTTTTCTTCAAGCTTACTGATCTTCGGAGGCAAAATAAGCACCTAGAGATAATACTACCACATGTACTATATATCTTATTCGTTTTATCTCTGATTTTGTTAACTAGCTTCTAAGACCTACTAATCAGCTGGTCTAGCTCTTTATATCTACTTCTAAGGGTTGTTATACTTATTGAAGCTATCTTAGCTAATCTACGTTGATTTACTTTAAGCTTAAGCATCTTAGCAGCTAGATAAATAGATGCAGCGGCTAAGCTATCAGGCTTCTTACCGCTTACTAACCCTGCTTCTCCTGCTACTTTGATTATCTCGTTTGCAAGATGCTCTACTTCCCCTCTTAGATTTAATTGATTAATTATCTTAGAAACTATTACGTTTATCTCCCAGATATCACTTCTAATTCTTAAATCTTGAATTATTTTCTTATAACATTTCCAGAATGATTTCTTGCTTATTCCAGAGAGATTAATGAATTCTTTCATATTTCTCGGTATAGAGAACACCTTTGATGAAATATAGAGAGATGCAGCGGCCATACCTCTATAGTTTCTTCCAAGCTTTAAACCCCTCTTCCATAAGCGTCTAACAATTAGTGCTGCGTTTTCTTTAACACTTTCAGGTAACTGTATCTTCGAGGAGAGAGCATGTATAGCTGAAAGCGTTCTTATTAATGATTTATCACCACTTTCAATAATATTCTTCTTTAATATCCTAGATATTTCATCAGAATGGATACTATCCTCTAAGGCTATGGTAGAGAGTCCCATGTCATGGATTAGAAATGTTAAAGGTGCTCCCAGCCTCTCTTTATCATTCTTCATAAAACTATAACCCCTCCATTCAGGTCTTCTATCCAGTATTCTCTGGGAAGCAACGAATCCACACTTTGAACATATTATCTCTCCACTCTCTTCATCATGTATAAGGATGTCGGCTCCACAATTTATACAGTGGTCCATACTAATCACCCAGAGCTTTTCTCTAAGATGTAGAAAGTTTCTCCTAAGTATCTTTTAGATGTGTTAACTGTTCTAACTTCAGCGAATGGTTGAGAAGTAGGCCCGAAGATGCTTACTACTTCTCCTACTTCTCTAAGAGATGAATCATATACTTTTACACCAATCTTAGGGGTTCTCTCACACTTAATGACTAATTGATTTTTTACTATCTTCCATAGTACCCCAAGCCTTACTACCGTTAGCTTCTTCAACACATTTCGTTATCCTCTTCCAATACTTTAAAGTTTATCTTAAGCAAAATTTTACGAGTTAGATTACTTAAATTCCATTTCCAAAAGCTGCAAGATGCCAATTATCTAGATTGGCCATCATAACAGAATGATTACGTTGAGTAATACGTATGGGTTCTCTTAAAAACTATCATTGTATTATTCAATACGGCTAATCTCTATTCTTTGCCCACATAATAAAAAATTGATTATGGAGATTTTCTACATCTTGGAGTGAGGAGCATAGACCTTCTCTCTACATGCCTCAGGAAGGGTGTAAGTATTATCCCACCCTCTACATCTACCCTACTTAGAAGCTTAGCTGCTGGCACCTCACATATAATTTTATAATAATATTGTTAGAAGATTTACTAGTATGAGATAGAATTAAGTGAGGTGAGGGATTAACCCTAAATCTAACCAATAAACTTTCTGATTAAGAGCGGGGACTTTGGCTCCACATCCAACAGCATGATTAGAATGTAGTTAGCTTGTATCAGCTCTATATACATTTCTTCTAGGAAGTAATAGATCCCGCTTGTTTTTTCTTAATTAGCCTCAGGAGCCTCTCAGCCTGCTATTATGTGTAAATAGTGTCGAGGGATAGTTATGGAAATCTATTCTCACTACTTCTTATCGATGATTCTCCTCTAAGCCTCCATAGCCCTTTAGCTGGGTCTTCAATTACTATACCGAATCCGCTAGCCAATTGGTCGCTTATCAACGGTTCATCAGTATACTCAGAGATGACAAGGTATGTTTCAACACTTCTTTCTTCAACTCCTCCTATGAGGAGACTCGCATAACCTCCTCCTACTCTATATACTCTCATTAATCCCGACGCAGTCTTATAAGTCTCAATAATTGTACCGTCTGGTAGTTTAGGTAGTAATCCAAGCTTCTCAGCAGCACTCATTGGGATAAGGATCTCTGGTATATCTGTTTCGTAACCAGTATTAACTAGTGCAACTAAATCTAATGATGCACCCCGATACTTTACTCTGACTTTAACCCTGACTCCCATGATACACCCAGCCTTAAAGGTCTAATATACCCAACTCTCTTCTTAACCAAGAGCCTCATCGGCTTAACATACCCAACCCTAACCAACAACCACACCACTTAAGGTTTAACAAGCGGGAAACTATTAAGCTTTCATTCAATCTTGAGAGTATCTAGATAAGAAAATATGTTTTAACTGCATAGATACGATAGCTATAATCTCCAGCTACTTTAAACATGATAAGAAAGTAGAGAGTAGAATTGTTCCGGGATGATAATAATGAAGGCGATGATCTTTAGGTTTAGTTAGGGATGTAGAACTGTGGTAGTTGTAGGAATGGCTTCATTGAGTTAGTATTTTGAGGCGATGAGCTAAGGTTCTAATTAGAGAATTCTTACTCATTGGTTTATCAGGCTTGATTATTACTTTTCCTGTTTTAACCCACCACATTGATGGATGTGCTCCACCTTCTAGTTCAAACTTCCATCCTAAGCTTTTAGCAGCTTCTATAATCTTCTCGATAGAAGGGTTCTTAACAGCTATGCTAAGAGGTACACGTCTACATCTAGACCTTGGGATACTCTTATCAAAATATATCGGCCAAATAACGTAGCCATCCCTCTTAATCATCCCCCTTCTACCCACCCCTCTTAGTTTTTATCTAGATAGATATTTTAAGCTTCTCAGAAAATCACGACCTCTTTATCGAAAAATTATGTCTGAGCATCTTAGAAGACTAATACTGAGTAGGAGCCCACTACATCCTTCGGTTAAGAGTATCTATGTTAATCAATAATATCATCTGGAAGTATTATAGTCCTACTCTAGCGTACCCCTTACTCTCTAAGTAGTATAGCATTTATTATTCCATCTTGACCAGGTCTAGATGTTACTCTTGCTTTACCAACCTCCGTCTCAATTATAGCACCTTTTGTTATAACCCCTCTCCTTTCATAATCTCTACTAGCCTTGTTTGCGATTACTCGTAGTATCTTTACTTTCTTACATGTTCCCGTCTCAGAATCTACAACGTTTGCATAGTAGTCTGAGGCGAGTGAATATTTTAAACCTCCACCTCTCTGCCTCCTAATTTTAACTTTTCTATCACCGATTAAAGTTAAAACTGGTTCTCCACCTCTTTCATACCTCCTCTTCTTCCTGTATGGACGCTTTTTTCCACCTGTAGGCTTCCTCTTATGAAGATCCCAATGCCATTGAACCATCTACATCAGATAATCTTTCCAGAAAGCTGTATTTAATGATAAAGCCGAAGTACGGATTCAAAAATAATGCTTAACTAAATTCATCTTGAAGAGTAGTCTAATGTAGTCTATTATTGTTTTTCAATCTTTCCTACATTCTCAACCTCTAATACTTCTTTTGAATCTAATTCTCCATCTTTCTTTTTGTTTTCATCCATTCTTGATATTAATGCTTTCTTAATAGCTGAAGGATTATTAGGTACTCCTAAGTAATCAGCAAGCAATTGGGTTGTTCTCAAGATCCTAGTCCTTCCCTTCTCTTCTGCTTCTACTAGCCCTCTCTCTATTAGGATCTTTATGTGTTTGTATGCTGAGTTTCCTCTAACTGATGCAACCTTACTTTGTTCAATTGGTTGGTGATAAGCGATGAATGATAATGTCCTCATGATACCTCTACTAAACAGTGGCCTCTTCACATACTTCTTAACTAATTCATGATATTCTCTTCTAAGCCTTAAGTAGAATCTCCCTCCTGGAAGCTCTACCAGTTCAACTGCACTCTCACTATTATTATATTTCTTCATTAATTCCCTCACAGCTGATAATATCTTCTCCTTCTTTCTAAGCCCACATATGCTTAATAGCTCTCTAACATCAACAGGTTTAGATGAAGTGAAGAGTAATGCCTCAATTCTAGTAACTATCTCTTTAAGGTTTTTTTCAACCAATCCACTTCACCATAATCTTGCCTGTTACTTCATCTTGCAGTATCTCTATAACCCCTCTAGCAGCTGCAAAAAGCAATAGTATAAATCGTCGGATAGCTTCAATTCTATCAACACCCTCTATCAAGACTTTAAACTCTATTATTTCATGTTCTACAAAAATATCCTTAAGAGTATCAATGAATCTCTCAATTCTCTCCTCTAATTTTACTAGGTAATCTTCGAAACTTAAATCTGTGTATGTCTGTAATACTTGGGGGGCATTTTCAATTTTAGTCTTCTGATAGAGTATGCTTTCAAGAGATTTGGCTAGGTCTTGAATAGTAAGTATCATGAATTCTGGAGGTATGGGTAAATCAATAGGGTGGGGAATAATTAAATGAGGTTTTTCCTTAGGTTGGCTAGGTGCATCTAATCTAAGTAGTTTCTCTGTCTTCATTCTATGAATAGTCGCTGCAGAGTATAATGCTATACCGCAAGGGTTTAAATCTATGATTTCAAGCTTCCTAAGTTCTTCTATTAAGGCTCTAATAATTTTTACTAGATTTATCTCCCAAGGTTTTACTTTCTCGATTCTAGTTACATCGAATAATATCTTCCATCTAGGGTCATTCCAGATAGTGATTGTTTTCTCACTCATTGTTAACTACCTCATCAATATTCATCTTAACAATTTTTGATTCACTGTTCCTATTGTATACCCCGATTAACTGGTCTGCTTTCTCAGCAATAACATCCTTCAAGCTTATAACTATTATCTGGGTTTTCCTAGACATTTCCTCAAATAGTTCAGCCAACCTAATACTGTACTGAACATCCATATGTGCATCTACTTCATCAAAGATGTAGAACTCCGCTGGCGTTAATCCTTGAAGAGCTAAAAGTAAAGCTACAGCAGCAACAGACTTTTCCCCTCCACTAGCGCTTCTAGCAGACCTTGCAGTCTTTCCTGGAAATCTCAAAATCATTTCTACTCCATTACTGAACGGATTTTCTGGGTCTTCTAGTTTAAGCCATGCTTGTCCACCGGTTAACATAAAGAAAAATCTTTCAAAGCTTTCAGATACTTTATTGAAAGTATTCATGAAGACTTTCTTCTTCTCTTCTTCAATCCAATTAATAAATCTCAATATTTCATCTCTTTCTTCTTCAATCTCCCTAATTCTCTGAGCTCTCAACTTGTAATTTCCAATTATTTCTTCATACTGTTGGGGGGCTAGCTGATTTATCTTCTCCAACTCTTTTAATTCTCCACTTAATTCATTTTCAATTTCTTCTATTTCCTCTCTAGGAATATCAGGGAAATCTAAAGCTGGTAGAGAATCTATTTCTTCCTTGATCTTCTTCATTTCTGATTCTAGATGACTCCTCCTAACAACGATACTTAACCTCTTATTAGTTAATTCTTGAAGCCTAGATTCTAACACTCTAAGCTCATTTCTAATGCTAGAGATAATTGATGAGAATTTTTCTAATTCGATTTTCCTTTGCTGAATATCAAAGATTATAGAGTTTAATTCATCATTACAATTTTTGAGATTAGCTTGGATTAAATTATATTGAGTTAGAATGTTTTCAAGTTTTCTTTCTAATTCTTTTTTCTCATTCTTCTTATCATCTATCTTTAGTTTTACATTCTTAATTTGAGCTTCCAATCTTCCAAGCTCCCTACTGTATTCTTGGATCAGCCGGGAAGCTTCTCTAAGTTCTATTTCTATCTCTTTACGCTTAGTAGAAATATTAAGGAATTCTTCTTCACTCTTCTTAATTTCATTTTTTAAAAATTGGATTTCAGACTTATCTGCCTGTTTTATTCTCCCTAATTCTTCAACATATCTTTCTAGTTTTGATCGAGCTTCCAGTAATTCCTTTTTTAACTTAATCTTTTCTAAGCTTAGAGATGTAAGCCTTAGGAAGCTGTTGAGTATTTCTTCCATGTTTTTATTAATTGCTACCTTTTTAAGTTCTTTTTCTAAATTGACTTTACTTTTTTCATCATATAGTTGCCTCTTTTCTACTTCTATCAAGTGGAGATGGCTCTGTAACCCTTCAATTTTCATTTTAATCTGCTCTAACACTTTTATTGATTCATTATATTCGTATTCTAGCTGGATAATATTCTGTTCCATTACTGTACTAGTAACTTCTATTCTTCCATCTGGATATGATATAATACCTCTACTATCTACTATTCTAATGTCTGGATGCTGAGGTAGCTCGATCCTCTTCTTGAATAATACGTTCTTTAGAAGTTGGCTCAGTACCTCTCCAGCCCATCCCGTTTTAGGCTTAAAACCTCCAATTCTTAAGCGTGTTCTCTCAGTCATTGTTTCAAGAGGGATGATCTTTACTTTTAATCCGGCTTGATAGAAGATCTCAGCTAACTGGATGCCCATCTTCCAGCTATCAACTATGAGTGAGTGTATCCATCCAGAAGTTCCTGCTTCAAGTTTAACGAGTACTTCATAATCTTCTACATCTATCCAATCTTTTAGAAAACCGTAAACTCCATCAACTTCATTTAGAATATGTTTGACTTTCTCTTCTAGTCTTCTTTTTTCTATAAATCCCAATGAAGCTATTGTCTGAGTTATTCTTGATAGGTTTTTCTCAATTTCCTGAGCTTTCAGTAATATATCCCTTAACCTATTATATTCTTTGTCTAAATGTTCCAATTTCAACTCAAGTTTCTTTAACTCATCTAGATGTACCTTGTAAATATCCAGTATCTTTCTTCTCTCTCGGATTCTCTCAGTGATAATATCTAGATTCCTAGAGAATTCTCCTTCTATAGATTTATTCTTCTTCTCTATCTCGTCGATTTTAACTTTAATGAGCTCAATTTCTTTCTCTAGTCTATTCTTATTCGAGGTTGATTCTTCAAGTTCTCTCTCTAAGTTATCCAGCTTATTCTTTAGTGAATCTAGTTCTTGTTCACGGTTTCGTAATTCTTCCGATATAATAGTGAGATGTCTTTCTAGCGAATCACGTTTAGCTTCTTCATTGGTTAGCTTCTGTAAAGTTGCCTCTTTTAAGTTTAAGCTTTCTTCTAATAATTTTTCCAGGTTTGTTATCTCGATGTTGATGTTTCTTAGTCTCTCTGTAATGGTTGATTTTTCCGATGTTAGGTTTATTTCTTTTAGTCTCAAGTCTTCACGGATTTTCTCTATTTCTCTCATTCTTCCCTCCATTTCGGAAGTTTCTTTAGTGAGTCTAGCCCATTCTTCTTCCACATTATTTAGTTTACTCATATACTGTGCTTTACTTTCATCAATCTTTGTTATTTCTTCTTCTAGTTGGGTTAATTCAGCTTCTAATTCTATTAATTCATTTTCTAACGTTTTTGAATTCTTTCTCAGTTTGAGAGATCTTACAGCAGAAAGTATGTTCTCTATCTGTCTTCTCCTAAAAGCTTCATTTCTCTCTCTTTGAAGCTGGGTTACCCTTGCTTTAACTTCTGTCGTTCCAGCTTTAGCTATTGCAATGTTCTTCTCAGCTATCTGGAGTTGGCTTTCTGCTTCTTGCTTTTTCTTCTCATATTCTCCTATCCCTGAGATATCTTCCAGTATTTTTCTCAATTCTACGTTGCTCATTTCTGCTATTGATGTTACAGACCCCTGAGGTACAATATTGAGTCCAGATGGTTTTATATTCGCCATAGATAGTATTGTTAGTAGTTCTGCTCTAGAAACTTGTCTACCATTAAGAAGGTATTCGCTCTCCCCATTTCTATCAAGTCTCCTTGTTATAGTTACTTCTGGAGAGTCTACTGGGAGTATCCTTCTAGAATTATCAAGCGTTAAGGAGACTTTAGCTGCCATGTTTGGAGAATTGTCATGTATTAACTCAGACATCTTCCCTACTCTTAAATTGTGTGCGCTAAGTTCTCCAAGAGCAAACCTTACAGCATCAAGTATATTCGATTTCCCTCCACCATTTGGTCCAGTAATTACAACGAGCCCCTTCTTAAATTCTATACTATTCTTTCTTGAGTTAAAAGATTTGAACCCTTGAATTGTTAATTTTTTGATATAAACCATTCTCAGCTGATAGGGAGATAGCTAAAGACTTATTAATATATCTTGGAAACAATAGGGTTCTTTAATACGGAGAGAAATAAACAGTCTTACCAAGTATAATTCAGTATAATTCTGGCGCTCTTAAAATAAGATGTTGTTGGTATTGTATGGTGATAGCTTTAACTAGTAGGAGTAAAGATAGGATTGTTTTGATTAATGCTCTAAGGCTTGAATGACTTCCATCCAGCGGATTTCTCTAGGAGTTAGTAGAGCAGAAGAACAAAAAACTTACCAACAACATCTTATTTTAAGAGCGAATTCTGGTACTCTATTCGTATGATGGGATGCAGAGTCATTCAGCACCTTTATATTTATAATGATGGACGTAGGATTCGCTCAGTAAAATATTATATTTTAAAATATATTAGTACTCTTAGCAAAGTTTTCCTAGAGTTGTGGTCTGTATGGAGAGGTTAAAGAAGTTTCAAGGTTTAATGGAAGAATTAGGTTTTACATCTTTTATACTGACTTCACCTGCTAATATTTTTTACTTTACAGGATTCATGTGTTCAGGATATCTTATTACTTCCTTAGATGGAGATTCTAAACTATATGTTTATCCCATTGATTATGAAGCAGCCCAGACATACTGTATTCAAGGAATTGAGATTATTAAAATGAAGATTACCTCTAGTATAAGTGATATTGTTTCAGCTCTACCAAATACTTTAAAGAAGAAAATAGGATTCGATGAACTAGAGGTTGAGCAGTATCTCAAGGTTAAGGATCATGTTGAATCTCTAGATCCATACCCTGAGCTTGTTTGGAGGCTTCGAAGCATAAAGGATCAGGAAGAGATAAGTAGAATTACTAAAGCTGCAGAAATAACCTCTAAATGCATGGAGTTAGCATCTGAGATTATTAGTGAAGGTGTTAGAGAATCAGAAGTTAAAGCAGAGATACTTGAAGAAATGATAGAGTCTGGAGCTGATAAACCTGCCTTCGATATTATTGTTGCTTCTGGTCAGAAGACATCCCTACCACATGGTGGTGCAGGTGATAGAACAATTATGAATGGTGATATTGTTATAGTGGATATAGGGTCATCCTATCAAGGGTACTGTGCAGATATGACGAGAACATTCTACATAGGTTCAAACCCGCCTGACGACCTATCGAGTATGTATGCTTTTATTCTTGATACGAAGAATCTAGTTGAAGAAAATACTAAATCATGGATTCTTGCTTCTTCACTTGATGAAGTTGCAAGAACAATGATAAGCAGTAGGGGGTATGGTGAATACTTTGTTCATGGTCTCGGACATGGTATAGGTATAGAAGTTCATGAACCTCCAAAGATTAATCCTGTAAGCCAAGAGATATTACAAGAGAATAATGTAATAACTATTGAGCCTGGCATATATATTCCTAAGAAATTCGGCATACGTATTGAAGATACGCTCATCGTAGGTAAAGACAGCATACTAAAACTTACTTCCCATCCATATGAGTTTGCTATATATTAAGCTCCAAGCCTTCTCTGCCTCTTCTGATATGTTCTTATAGCTCTCATAAGATCTATTTTTCTAAACTCAGGCCAGTAGACATCTAGGAAGACTAGCTCACTATATGCACATTGCCATAATAGGAAGTTGCTTAATCTCTCTTCCCCTGATGTTCTGATTATTAAGTCTGGGTCATTTTTTGGGAGGTCGGCTGTATAAAGGTGTTTCTCGATCACTTGCTCATTTATATCATCTATTCTTAATTCTCCTCTTAGAACTTTACTTGCAATACTCTTAGTAGCATCAACTATCTCAGCTCTCCCACCGTATGCTACTGCGATATTTATAAAAAAGCTACAGTAATTATTTGTTGCTTCTTCAAGCTTCTCAAGAACAATTCTAACATCTTCAGGGATCAAATCCTTCCTTCCAATAACTTTTATTCTAACTTGATGTTTGTGTATTCTTTCATCTTCAAGGTATTGCATAGCTTTTTCTTTTAGTAATTGGAAAAGTTTCTCTACTTCTCTATTAGAACGTTTAAAGTTTTCAGTTGAAAAAACATATAGCGTGATTATCTTAACTCCCAGGTCGAGACACCAATTTAATAATTCATCTACTTTTTCTGCTCCATATCTATGGCCCTCCCATGGTTCAAATCCCCTCTCTAGCGCCCACCTCCTATTACCATCGAGTATCAATGCTATGTGTGAAGGCATTTCACCATTCTTTATACTCTCATATAGCCATCTCTCATAAAGCTTGTAAGCTCCGAATACTTCTAGAATTCTCTTAAGTAGGCCCATAGAGCCAGATATACTATGCTATCTTCCGTAATTTAGGCATAAATTATTCTATTTTTTTAGAAATTCGGTTATTCATTATTCTAATCTTCGGAATCTTCTTTCTTCTTACCTCTAAAGTAGTTGGAGTAAATTTTTCTCAGCATCCTTGTAACGATTAATGTTACTACCATTGTGACTATACCGAGTATTGCGACAATTATTAATATGCTTATTTGTGTTTCTTCAAATGGTCCGAGAATCGTTGAAATTACCAGTACTCCTGTTCTCTTTAAGAGTGCCCACATCCATATTGCTAGTATGATCGACCTAATTGTACTCCAGAATCTCGGTTCTTTTACAAATAGATAGTATATTGCACTAGAGAATATGGTAATAAGTACTCCTACTGAGATTATATCTATGCTCCCCACTATGAAAGCACCAGTCAGTAATGGAATCTTTTCAATCCACCACCATGTATAGAGTGACGGGTCAGGTGGATTAGGATAAACGGTTGTGATAGTGTTTAATGCTGAAACATATCCAATGTATAGTCCTGAGAGTATTAGGATTACTGAGACAAATGTTGCGAATGCTCTAAGCTGCTTGTAGGGAGGCATCTTGAAGAGGTTTATAAACCAATTATAGATCCCGATTATCTTCTGGTCTATGTTGAAACCTCTAAAGACTAGGATTAAGCCTATGGCTGTTAATATTAAGGGTAGTGAAATAACATTTAGAAGGTAAAGTATACCCGTGATGGTTAGGATTAACCCAGGTACCCCGAGGAATATTCTAGCATATCTAGGCTCTGTAAAAGCTAATCTAAGATATCTCCCAAGAATTAACCACGTCCTCTCTACCGACTCGCTCTGCCGGACAACCAATCTTTTAACTGATATTACGGGGATGCGAGATGATATTACTGGTAGAACGAATTCATCGGTTACACCATCACTTATGAATATTATACCATCAGCTTTAAATACTTTCAATACCTCTTCAAGTTCACGCATTATTTTTTCATCAGCTTCTATTCCTTCACCCTCCTCACCTGCAAGAGTAGCAATCTGCACGTTTTCTTGACCGAATTTCTCAACAAGCTCTTTATAGACTCTCAGAGCACCGAACATAGCATTTACATCTGCTTCCTCTGGGTCACTTAAAGCTAGTGTTTGAGCAGCTTGGAGATTTTGGTCAAATCCCAGGAGTGGTGTTGATATTCCTGTCTTCCTCTTGAGATCATCGTCTCGGTCAACCACTAGGACTAGAAGCTTCCTACGTTCTAAACTCATCTATCTTATCTACACTATTTATATTGCATTGTTTTACATAAGTATATCGGATTTAATTTACTACGCTGAGCTATACCATTCATCATCTTCTATGAGGATCTTTAACTCTTCAAATGATAGTTTTTTACCAGAGATAAGTTTGGCCTTAGCTTGGTGTTTAAGCCTCTCTTTAAGCTCTGATACTTTTTTAAAGTTTTCTTCTTCTCGATATCTCTTAATAGTATTTTGTAAGTCTATTATCTGTGAAGTTAAGAGTATCTTCTCAGCTTCAAGCATTTGAAGCTTGCTTTTTGCTTCTAAGTATTTGTTATGCCATTGGTCTGCTTTCTCTTTCAGCATCTTAATCTTCTCCCTTAGTAATGTTTTCGGCTCTAGTATCTTGGGAAGCATTTCTTCCCTACTCTTTCCAATCTCTTCTCTAATCTTCTGTATTTCCTCTTTAAGATTCTTTATCTCTATATCTAACTCCTGCAGCTTATTAATGTATTCTTTCTTCTTTCTTGCTAATTGAAGCTCAGACTGAAGTTTCTCAACTTCATTGCATATTCTTTTTTCATCATCTTTCGGTAGAGGTTTTGTTTGAAGTATCCAATCAAGTTTCTTGAGTCTTTCTTCTATTTCTTCAATGTTTTCTCTAACATTTTTTAACATTCTTAGTTCTTGCTTAACCTGAAAGTGTAATGCGCGTTTTTCTTCAAGTATTTTCTTCTTTTCTTCAAGTTGCTCTCTTAATTTATTTATTTTATTTCGATGTTCATCACGTTCTTGATTAAGCTTCTTTAATTCTTCTGATAGATTCTTAATCTCCAAGTGTACAGCATCTCTTTTGGAGACGTATTGGTCGATTTCTGACTGTTTTTCATTTATTTCTAGATTTAGGCTTCTTAATTTTTCACGTAGTTCATGTAATCTACTCTCTAGTTCTGTTATATTCATATTTTCACCTTAATTCCATCTCTCCTTCGCTTACTATTCTAGTTAGCATTGCATGTAGCTCCGTAAATCCTTCCATAGTTATAGATGATACTGGGACTATAGGTATGCTGGATACTATATCGTAGACTGCTTGAGCTATCTCTCTTGATAGATGCATTAATACTTTCTTTGACTTATTCTCTATATCTACTACTAATGATTCCAGCGACTCGCTCCATCTTTCAATTCTATCAATATATTTCTTGGGAACAGCATCTATCTTGTTGAGTACCTGTATCATTGGTAACTGAAATGTTAAGTATATTGATGATGCTAGGAACATGCTTGCTACAAAGTTTCTTGTTACTGCACAGAACATAGGATCTAGGAGAAACAGCATAATCTTCCTACCATCTCCAACATACCTAGTAAATATTCTCCCTTCTCTCCTATATGCAAATAGTTCGAGTTGACCAGGTGTGTCAACTATTACGAAGTCCACGTCATGTGAATTTACTTCTTCAGCTAATTCTTCTACGTGTCTTGCTACTTCTCTCAACGTTGCTATTAAAGCAGCATTGGGTCCTAGTCTTCTCGTTGTCATTATCCTTTCATAGTCTACCATTTCTCTAACATCTATATCTGGCTCATAAGGTAATGTTAAGGCAGCAGGATCAAGATTTACAAGTAATGTTGTCTGTTCTTGGCTTCTTAACCAATCACTGAAAGCTCCTGCGAGTGTTGACTTACCTGACCCTGCGGTACCTGTAATGAAGATTGTGTACATCCTTGATAGAGCACCATCCAACTCGTTTTCCTTCGACTATACTTGATGTGATGCTATTTATCTGTTATCATGAGAATATTTATCACTATATATCGAGATTCTTAGTCCTGAGAAATGTTACTCTCTCCTTAAATGATTAAGAGAGTTTGATTAGCTAGTTGAGTGTTGGTATATATGTTATTTGAAGATTCCTGAGAAGCCTGAGAGCATTCTTTCATCATCTTCTTTTATAGCTTTTAACACTGCTTCCTTCTCTTCACCTAGGACTTCTTCAGCTATTTCTTGTGCGAGACTTCTAGCTCTATCGCATTGTTCTTCTGATCCTAGAACTCTAACATAGAATCCTCCTTCTCTCAATGGCTCAGAAACTCTAAAGATGACGTTGCCTCTAGATACTATATCATCTTTAAGTAGTTTCTCTTCTAATTCTCTTGATTTACTCCTCTCTACAAATAATATTATCTCCATGTTCTCACTTCTTCTTAGATAACCACCAATCCAAATATTCTTCTCTAGCTTTTTTCTTTTCATCTTTCTTTAACTTATTCTCAAACATCTTCTCAGATTCTACTACAAGGTCTTGGAACGTATATGTTAACCCACAGCTCCTACATACGTATTCTTTTGAATTTCTATCATAGAATAGCTTTGAGCCACACTCCCTACAGAAAGGCAATTCCTCCACCTTTCTAGTATAATCTCTCCCCTTTGCTATATAAACTGTTATTCGGGTGCTGGTGTTAATCTTCTTGAAACTAAGTATGTGAAAATGATGAATAGAAGTATTATAAAGAAGATGAAGGTCCCCAGCGATATTAGGATTGAGGATGGTTCTTCAGAGTAGAAGAAGAATGGTATAGGACCGATAATTACTAGACCGCCCACTTTAGTTTCCGGGCTTAACCCTAGGAAGATTAAGGTTAATCCAATAAGTACTAGAAAACCTCCAAGCAGGAATATTATGCTTCTCGGAATACGTATCATGGATTCCTCAGGCATATCCTACTACCTCTAAAAACATGAATAAGGAGAAGATTACTATGATTAAGATTAGAAAGAGGAGGAGTAAAGGTTTTAGGTTTTTACCACCAATCAATATAGGGAATGGTCCAATAAGTATGAATCCTCCACTCCTTACTTCAGCTTTCCTTAACCCTAATACAGAAAAGATTATAGCTAATCCTATCAAAATCATAATTAACCCTAAGACTACATAGAAGAAGCTGGTCATCAAGAGATTCCAACACCTCCTAGTATTTAGGGGTTAATTACTATTTAGGAATTCTACGGCGGTATTGCTAACGATAGGAGCCCCTCATCTAAGAATAAAATTATCTTCTCTTCTATTCATGCAGTAAATCGCAGGATAAGGTGGCTACAAGTCCTTAAGTAGGTTGTAGATGCTCTTATAGAGTTGGGAAATTTTATTAGGTGAGAATAATTGATATGATTAGGGTGGAGGAGAGGGTTGGCAGCACTTGGTATTGCTGGAGCATATGATAGAGCTATAACTGTCTTCTCACCTCAGGGTAGACTCTATCAAGTAGAGTATGCTCTAGAGACTGTTAGATCAGGTTCTACAGCTATAGCTATACTATGTGTAGAAGGTGTTGTCTTAACAGTAGAAGAGAGAATGCATACCAAACTTCAGAATCCTAATTTTTCCTGGAAGCTTTTCCAGATAGATGAACATATTGGTGCAGCAGCTGCTGGACTAAACTCTGATGCACGTGTACTAGTAGATAATGCTAGAGTCTATGCTCAAGTTATAAGGCTATCATACGATGAAGAGCCTACAGTTGAAGCAGTAGCTAAACGTATAGGAGATATAATGCAGCTATATACACAGCATGCAGGTGTTAGACCATTTGGAACAGCATTACTATTCGGTGGGGTAGATAAGACGGGTCCAAGAATCTTCTATACTGAGCCAAGCGGTCTAGTTCTAGAGTATGATGCTTGGGCAATAGGTAGAGGTGCAGATAAAGTTAAAGAATTCCTAGAGAAGAATTATCAAAAGAATATTAGTTTAGAAGAATCTATACAATTAGCTTTAAAAGCATTGGTAAACTCTGTTGATAAGATTGAAGAGGGGTGGACAGCCCGCCTAGTAACTATACCTGTAAAGACTAGGAAGTACACTCCAATGCCTTCTGAAGAACTTCAAGCAAGACTTGAACCACTGATTAGAGATAAGAAGAGCTAAGGCAGAACATTAATAAACATCCTGGATATACCATCTCTAGGTAGAGTAAAAGAATTAAGCATGGATAAGCTGGGAGGATAAACAGAGTTGTCCAAAAGCTATACGGTGGCGAGGATTGAGAAGAAGGGTATAATGTTCGAGATACTCGTAGACCCTGACCGTGCACTCAAGTATAGGCTTGGAGAAAACATACCTGTTTCAAAGATTGTCGTCTATGAAGAGGTTTACAAAGATTCCCGTAAAGGAAGTAGAGCAAGTGAGGAGGAATTAAGGAAAGCCTTCGGTACAACAGAGTTCTTAAAGATAGCTGAGACAATACTAAAGGAGGGAACAATACAAGTTACTGCAGAGCAGAGGAGAAGGCTGATAGAAGAAAAGAAGAAATCAATCATAGATTTTATCTCTAAGAATGCGGTCGACCCTAGGACTAATCTCCCCCACCCTCCCCAGAGGATAGAGCTGGCTATGGAGGAAGCGGGGGTAACAATAGATCCTTTTCAAGATGCTAAGGAGCAAGCATTAAAGATCATTGAGAGGCTTAGAACAATACTCCCCCTTAAGATAGGTGTGATAAAGCTCCAGATAAGGCTTCCAGGAGATGTAGTTGGAAAATCTTATGGATTGATTAAGAATATGGGGAAGATTATTAAGGAAGAATGGAGGAAAGACGGTAGCTGGGTTAGCATAGTAGAGGTTCCAACAGGTCTGCATCTAGACTTAATAGATAGGTTAACGAAGATAGCGGGTGGAAGAATCGAGGTGAACCCGTTAGAGGGATAGAAGTATGCCTTTGTATTTTTCAGAGAGGGAGATTGTCTTACCTGGTCAGCTGCTTTCAGATGATAGTAAGAGAAGCGGTGAGGGAACATACGTTTTAGGAAGCAGGGTCTACGCTTCAACATTAGGTTTCGCAACAGTCAAGAATGATAAAGTATGCGTTATACCCTTTAAGGGTGCGTATAACCCCCAGCCTGGAGATAAAGTTATAGGGATAGTTATAGATGTTAAACCGAATGGGTTCGAGGTAAGTTTAGGGAGGCATCTCACAGCAACGATAAGGATACCTGATAAGAAAGAAGTCCAAGCATTAAACCTGAAGGTTGGAGAAGTCATCTATGCATTTGTGAAAGAGAGTGGGCTTAGAGGGGTATTCCTAGAAGGTGGTGAAAAGATTAAGAAGATTACTTCAGGTCTACTGGTAAGTATGCATCCATCAAAAATTCCTAGATTAATTGGTAGAAGAGGGTCTATGATTAACATGATTAAGAAAGAGACTGGATGCGATATGATAGTGGGGAGAAACGGGCTAATAGTTATTAGGGGCCCATCTCCCACCAACGAGTTTGCAGCAGTCTCTGCGATAAAACTAGTCGAGAAGGAAGCACACTCACAAGGATTAACAGAAAGAGTTGAAAACTTAATCAAAAGTATTCTCGGAGGTGGAGTAGAAAGTGAAGAATGAAAAATTGAAATTAATAAGTGAAGAAGGTATTAGAATTGATGGTAGAAAACTAGAAGAACTTAGACCATTAAGGATAGAGATAGGTGTATTAGATAAAAGCGATGGCTCAGCATACGTTGAGCTGGGTAAGACTAAGATTTTCGCAGCTGTCTTCGGCCCAAGAGAAGTGCATCCTAAACATTTAGCTTTACCAGACCGTGCAATACTAAACTGTAGATACCATATGACTTCTTTTAGCGTGGATGAGAGGAAGCCTCTAGGAATGACTAGGAGGGAGATAGAGCTGTCTAAGGTTATAAGAGAAGCACTTGAAAGCGTAGTCTTCCTTGAAGAATTCCCACGTACAAGCATCGATGTATACGTTGAAGTCATACAAGCTGATGGTGGAACGAGAACAGCTGGTTTGACAGCTGCATCTCTCGCTCTCGCTGAAGCAGGTATACCTATGGCTGACCTAGTAGCTGCAGTAGCTGTTGGGAAAGTTGAAGGTCACTTAGTTCTCGATTTATGTGACATAGAAGATAAGTATGGGGAAGCAGATATGCCTATTGCTATGGCTCCACGGCTTAACTCTATAGTCTTACTTCAATTAAATGGGAGGCTGACGAAGGAAGAATTCAGGAAAGCTCTAGAACTTGCAAAGAAGGGGATAATGGAGATTTACCAAAAACAGAGGGATGCTCTTAGGAAAAAGTATAGTGAAGTATCTTTAATGGAGGTTTAACATGTCATGTCCATATCCCAGATGAAGAAGAGCCTAACAGCTAGGATCGTTCAAGAGAAGATATACAATCTACTTATGCAGGGTAAGAGGCTTGATGGTAGGTCTCCAACAGATATTAGACCGATAAACATTGTTACTGGGCTCGTAGAGAAAGCAGATGGCTCTGCACTCGTCTCAATGGGTGGAACAAAGATACTGGTTGGAATAAAAACAGAGGTAGGTTCACCATACCCTGATAGACCGAGAGAAGGATCATTCACTGTAAATGCTGAGCTTCTACCACTTGCTTCTATAAGCTTTGAGCCTGGTCCACCTGATGAACGGGGGGTTGAGCTTGCAAGAGTAGTTGACCGTAGTATTAGGGAGAGTAGATGCATAGATTTAGAGAAGCTATGCTTGATAGAAGGAGAGAAAGCATACATCCTCTTCATAGATATCTACGTACTTGATTATGATGGGAACTACTACGACCCTTCAACTATCGCTGTTCTCGCTGCTCTAGCTACTGCAAGAATCCCCAGGTATGAAGTTGTAAACGGTAAACTGCAGAAGACAGGAGAATACTTTAATCTTCAACTTCAATCTCTACCATTCACTATTACATTCGGGATAATTAAAGAAAGATTCCTAGTTGACCCGCAGATTGAAGAAGAATCAGCTCTAGACGTCTCATTGATTATAGGTGTAGATGAGAAAGATAACGTAGTATCTATACAGAAGAATTCTCCAGGACTAATACCTGAAAACCTACTAGAACAAATGATAGAGACAGCATCAGAGAAGACTAAAACCATTAGACAGAAATTTTGCGAAGCATTAAACATCGGAAAATAGATAGCCAAGACTATTACTTGACTTAAATTCTTTGTAAGTATTGTAGCCTGGATAGTGTCCAAATAAGGTGTTATGTTTAAAGGCCGGTTGATGTGTCTTGTTTGTA